>JACQOU010000081.1 GCA_016207775.1 Deltaproteobacteria bacterium | reverse complement strand
CTTCTTGATACAGAAAGGCCTGCTTGTTCTTGCTGGATTTGAAAACTCAGACACACCAGCGGCAATAGAGCAAATGGCCTCTAAAATAATAAACCTTAGAATATTTTCTGATTCATCTGGAAAGATGAATTTATCGGGCCAAGATGTGGGTGCCGAATACCTGCTCGTTTCGCAATTCACGCTTTACGCCAACTGCCGGCACGGAAACCGCCCTTCTTTTGAAAAAGCTGGCGCCAAGGAACACGCTCAAAAATGTTACGAGCACTTTGTCACCGTATTCCGCACGATAGCACACAGTAACCTTGTGCATCACTCTCCGTTCGGAGCATTCCTTTCTCTCGAGCTGATTAATGTAGGCCCCGTAACCATATGGTTAGACAGCTCGGAGCTACAGCAGAGCAATTAAACCTGCCCTCGGCCTCATCATGATTCAGAATGAAAAATCCAGGTTAAACTACGCTTGCTTGGCACTGCTAAAGGTGTAGTCTTTTACTTCTGTGGATGCCTCAACTTTGAAAGGTTCGCGGTATTCTGTCAGTCGGCTCTTTCAGGATCCGGCTCTTCGCGATTTACTTAAGCCCAGCCCAGCAAGTCATTCACTAATCGATGAACAAAGAGTTCGGAACTTATACCTGCAGGCAGCAACGCAACAATGGTTTGGCCCAGAAAAAATAAATTTTAATGAAATCATCACACTTGATGAAAGAACACGCCTGGCCTGGCTGCACCTCACAACTGTTTTCTATACACTTGAAAAGATGGGCCTGAATGTAATCGAAAACATGATGGCTAAAGCGGTTAGAAAGCTCAGAAGCGACGAGGCCGCTTTTTATTTATCAGCCCAGTGTTTCGATGAAGCCCGACATGTCTTTCTCTTGGCAACGTACCTCCGAAAACTGGGGGGATCCCCACATTACGAAAAACTTTACGGGGTGCTGGGGAAAGCGGCTAGCATTGGGGCCTACCGCGTGGAAAATTGGCTTTTTTCCACTTTGTTTTCCGAAAACTTTGCTTCTGCTTTTCTCAAACACGCACAAACGGCGCAAATTGATCCCATCGGGGCTGAATTGTGCAAGAATTTGCTGCTTGATGAAACACGGCACCTGCATTTTTTGCACGCCGTATTGCCCGACCTGTTGGATAGACTGTCAGTCCTTGGCAAAAGTTATGTTCGAGCAACCCAATTTTTCATTATGAAATTTACAGAGGTAGCCGCCCGCTCCTTAGATAAAGACGCTGGTGTAGTTGGCTTAAACCGCCATTCCTTGTTGGAAGAAGTTTTTTCAAACGTGGAGCGCAGCTATCGAAATTTCGGCCTCAATACTCGATTTCTCTATTTTCCTGCAATTGCCAAAATTTGACCGCCCCATTTGACACACAGCCCCTCTCGCGATAACAAAATTTAAACGATCGGGGGATTAAGGAATGGGTCGGGGTTCGCAAGTCGTACCAAGCCTGCTTATCATACTTTCGATTCTTTTTGCTCCCGCTGTTGGTGGCCATAGCCCGTGCGGGGAGGTGCTCCAGCAACGAACCGCGCTGGTGAAGCTGGAGTTAGCCAAATATCGCAAAGAACTTTGGTTGCACCAACGCATGTTAATTAAGCTGAAAGAAAAGAAAGTTATCGACACCGCGGTTGACCTCTGTTCAACAAACGGGTGGTGTTCCCAACCGCAAGTGCGCCAAGCAGTTGAAGAAGCTGCCGCAAAAGTCGTTGGACCTTCCGTAAAAATAGTTGGCTTCTTGGTCTCCGGATCTTCATCCACACTTGCTCTCTGGGGTCTGATGAAACTTAATGAGGTGCTTCCAGATGCGCAAAAATGGGTAGTTGTTCCGCTGACGGGGTTCTTAACCCCTTTTATTTTTCAACTGATGAGCTTTGTTTCAGACAACTATGGGGCTGCACTTCGCAATATTAGTTTCTTGCTCGGTACGCTTCCTAAAACGAAAGACAAAGGTGCTGAGCGCTTTCATGAACACTGGGTAAGCTCCAACGTTGCTTTGACTTCAACCGAACAAACTGGCAGGGGCGTGGAGAACAACGCTGATATCGCATCCCAGGAGGCTCTGTCCGAAGCTTTTCATACTTACTATGATGAAACGTTGCCACAAGAAGTTCGGCGGAGCCGTGCCTTATTCTTGCTCGCAAAAGCCGCTTGGTACATGCGCAATCAGTTTCCTGAAATTGGCCATAATGGCTTATCGACAAGCTTGTCGTGTCATGCCTACTTGGGACGCTGGATACCCGAAAGCGATCGACTGGCTTTTTATGAAGAGGCCGTGCAATTGGCCATCGAAATTGACTTAAGTCTTGCGCGACAGCAAGGGTTTGTTCGCGATCGACCATCGGTAAGATCGTATTATGAGCAACTTCTTCACAAGTGGCTGCTTTGGGATCCCTTAAACCCGCAGCACGAGTAGCTGGCAAGTTGCCCAAGTTAAGCTATATTTCCTCTTATGAAAACACAGCCTAGAATTTCAGCCCTGATTGCAATGTCTGCTTTCAAGGGTCAGCTCACCAATGATCAAGCTTGTACCGAGGTGGCCGAAGCCTTGCGCACACTCCACATCCCTTCGCAAACCGTTCCAGTTGCTGACGGTGGCAATGGCACACTGACCGCCATTCACAATCGGCTAGGTGGTGCGTGCGTGAAGGTGGAATCGAGTGGCCCGCTGGGAGCCAAAGTCGAAGCCGACGTTCTGTGCCTGCCGAACGCCGAACATCCAGAATTCCTTTTTGTAGAAAGCGCTCAAGTGTGCGGACACAGCCTAATTCCAGACACGCAACGAGATGCGATGAGGGCAACCAGTTACGGCCTTGGTGAGTTGCTCAATACGTGCTCCAAACGTTGGAGCAAAGTAAGCAAGGTTTATATTGGATTAGGCGACTCCGCTATTTCGGATGCGGGCATGGGGATGCTCTCTGCGCTCGGTTATGCTTTTGTCGATAATTCTGGGACAAAGCTTTGGGGCAATGCTCATTCTTTGAGAAACGTCACCTCGATTGTACCCCCCAAGGAGCGCATTTTCCGCCAATCACACTTCGTAGTCCTTTGTGATGTCCTAAATCCGCTGTGTGGCCCGAAAGGAAGCGCCCGCACCTTTGCCAAACAGAAAGGGGCTACCCTTCAACAAGTCGAACTAATCGAAAAAGGCATGATGAACTATGCACAGCTTGTTCAGAAACTAAATGGCCGTCGTCTGCATGATGAACCCATGACTGGTTCTGCGGGGGGGCTGGGCGCAGCTTTTGCGGCTTTTTTTGATGCCGAGCTCGTTCTGGGAGCTCAATTCTTATTGGATTGGATTCGCTTTGATAACCTCTTAAAAGAACATTCGGTCGTTATTACAGGAGAGGGAAAAACAGATCAACAAACCTTACAGGGAAAAAGCCCTTTTGAATGCATTAGTCGGGCAAGTCGCCTGGGTAAACCTTCTCTGATTCTTTCAGGAAGCCTTGGCCCAGGAGACGAACAGTTAACCATTGATAAGTTTCAAGGTTGCTGGTCATGCGGGACAACACCGACGGCAGCCAAAGCCCTTAGGGCCAAAACGATTGAGATTTTCTCTGATAAAAAGCTTCTTGCGAAGCTCGGCTAATACACCATTACTAATGCCGACTGAACGAGTGCAGACCCGGCCGTCTTCCATGCTGAGCCTTGTTCTTTGGATTGCCGGCTAAGTGCTGCAAGAAAAGTTCGAGCTCATCGGCAACATTCGTTCCGTACACAAATGAAAACTCTCTCAATGTGGGCCGATGGTACGTCTGTATCACATTATCTCTTGTTTCGAGATCGGAGTCTAAAACAACAATCAGCAGCTGGTTTCTGAATAAATCATACTTTACTAACGTTCCGCTGCTGTACTGAAAGCTGTTGGGGAAAATAACTGAAAATGCCAAGACACTGGAGCTATCGGCTAGCTGCTGTGCCGCCTGTTCGTAGCCCTCCGGTGAAAAAATATTCCAATCAGATTCAAAAAACTCCTCTTTGTAGACTACATGCTTTCTATAGTGTGCGGACCGAATAGAATTTTCATGGAATCTGGTATCTCCCTCAATCGGTGCCCCCGCTTTGAGTTTTCCCGATAGGATCGCTTCCGCCACACTGCTGGCAACCTTGCTATTGTTTAGATACAAAAGAACCTTCCCTCTGGAGGTACACCAAACGACTTCATGGCCACTGTGTTTAACAATATTCCCGTTCGGATCAACGGCTAATGGCACGCCGGATTTGATAAGCATGAGCGCTTTCATCTTGAGATCAGCAGGATTGCGGACGCCAACGGTTAAACGGTTTTTGTTACCAAACACATACAAAAATTCAGCACTAAACTGACTATCGGAAAGACCGGTGGATGGGACAGTAATCGCGTGGTGCTCAATTCGGGTCGGACAAAAGCCAACCGAACCAGTTGCCTCGGGCAAAAAAGCAAACAGAACACCGGCCATGCTGGCGCAGAGCAAGTTACCAATCTTGTGCAATTATCCCCCCCTAGGGATGTTTAACGCAGTATGGCTGAGGTCTTGTTGCCGCGCAACAATGAGCTTGTCTCGTAGAGAATAATTTATAAAAACCACTATTTAGAGAGATGGATTTTCGTCAGACAACCAACACTCGCCCAAACACCTTAAGAAAATGGCATAAGAAAGCTTCTTTGACGCTCTCCAGGGAGGGGCAGCTAGTACCCAAAACCTGTTTCATTGAAGTCATCACTTCACTGGAGTAACCACAGGGTTTGATGCGTCCAAACCCCGCCAGATCGTTACACACATTGAGCGCACAGCCATGGTAGGTAATCCAAGATGAAATCGCTACTCCGATGCTAGCAATTTTTTTTTCTTGATTGGTAAGCCAAACACCCGTAGCGCCGGGGCGACCATGGGCTTCGATACCAAAGTCAGCAAGCAACCTCACTAGAACCGATTCAAGTTGTCTTAAATAGAGGTTCAAATCTCTTTCCCGCTCTCTTAATCGCAAGATAGGGTAGCAGACCAGCTGCCCCGGATTGTGGTACGTTGCCTCGCCCCCTCTTTCCACCAAATGAGCATTAGGAAGTTCATTACCTACCGGACCGCTGAATTTTCTGCCGAATGTGTACACTTCCGGATGTTCCACAAAAATAAGATGGTCGACAAAAGCAGGATCTTTCTTTTTTTTCTCAACCAGCTCCAGTTGGGTTTCATGGGTTGCCTGATAGTCCGAGAAACCCACATCCACTAAAATGAGTGGAACAAGTCCCATTTGCCGTGGTTTTATTTCATCGATTTCCGTCGCTTTCATCGTCGCTCCCGCTCCGGCTTGAAAATATGAATAGCCTTCGAATAAGCCGCTTCAAACGCTTCTGGAAAAACCTCGGGCAGGGTAGGGTGTGTGTGAATAGTGCGCATGATATCTTCAGCAGTCGCCCCCATTTCAATCGCAAGCGCAGCTTCTGCGATTAAACTCGATGCCTCAGGTCCAACAATGTGCACACCCAAAACGGCATCACTGCCCTCATCAATGAGAACCTTCACGAGTCCTTCAGTTGAATTAAGTGTTAAGGACCGGGCATTTGCTGCAAAAGGAAACTTTCCCGCCCTGTATTTGATTCCTTTTTCCTGCAATTCCTTCTCTGTTAAGCCGCAAGCGGCAATTTCGGGATCACTAAAAACTGCCCATGGAACTGTTTTGTAGTCCTTAAAGGAACGCTCTCCCGCAATGCTCGCAGCCACGATAAGGCCATCCATGGAAGCCCTATGAGCGAGCAATGGGCCAGCGGTAACATCTCCGATAGCGTAAATTCCTGGAATATTGGTCAGGCACGCCTGATCGGTAGGAATAAATTTTTTTGTATCGAGCTTAATTCCCAAATCTTCAAGTCCCATGCCATCTGTATTAGGCCGGCGCCCCACACTGACTAAGATTGCATCCGCTTCCAGCGTTCTTTGACCCTCCACCGTTTCAATATCCAAATGAAGCAAGGAATTTTCGGCTGGATTTTTTTCTTTTAGGCCTAAGGCCTTTGCCTTCACGTAAACGTTCATTCCCAACTTCTTCATGCGCTTTTCTACCGGCGAGATCAGTTCCTTGTCTGTGTTTGGCAAAATCTGATCAAGGGCCTCAACTACCGTCACCTGACTTCCTAGCTTTGCGTACACAAAACCGATCTCAAGCCCTATAAAGCCACCGCCAATGACAACAAGTTTTTTTGGTAGCAGCTTAAGATCCAAGGCCTCAGTGGAACTGATAATATTTTTTCCATTGAAAGCAACACCACGTAACTCAACACTGCGGGAACCGGTTGCGATTACAAAAGCATCTGCGGTAACCAGTTCGCGCCCATTTGGGGTGATTACCTCGATCGTTTTGGCATCCTTGAACTGGGCGATCCCCTTAATACTTTCTACGCCATTCATCTTAAGCAGTGAGGAAACGCCGGTACTGAGCTTTTTTACGATTCCATTCTTCCATGCTTGCATCTTCTCAAGATCCAAGTCCACAGCTGAAGCACTGATTCCCATTCCCCCCGTCTCATTTTTCATTTTCCAGTAAAAGTCTGCAGCATGAATCAACGCTTTCGACGGGATACACCCAACATTCAAACAAACCCCTCCAAAATATTGCTTTTCAATGATGGCCGTTTTCTTCCCAAGTTGTGCAAGCCGAATGGCGCATACATATCCCCCTGGACCGGCCCCAACCACCACCGCATCAAATTGCTTCATAGAAATACCAAACGTGAAGGGTTAGACAAAAAATAAACGATCCTATTTACAAATCGCGCTGCCACTGCGCCATCCACCACCCTGTGATCAACGGATAAAGACAAAAACATCATGTGCCGAACGACAACCTCATCTTCTTTTTCCGTTTCCTTTACTACTGGTTTTTTTCGTATGGCATTTATTCCTAAAATGGCCACTTCTGGATAATTGATTACCGGAGTGGCAAAAGCGCCTCCGATGCTTCCTGCGTTTGTCACCGTAAATGTTCCACCCTTCATATCATCGGGCGCAAGCTTTCCGGATCGTGCTTTTTCTGCCAAGGCTGCAATTTCGGAAGCCAATGCCCAAAGGGTTTTCTTATCGGCGGATTTTACGACAGGAACAACAAGCCCATTCTCAGTGTCCGTTGCAATACCAATGTGATAGTCGCCCTTAAGCAAGATCTCCTGCCGCTCATCATCGAGAGAAGCATTAAGAAAAGGAAATTCCCGCAGGGCTGGAATAAGGCATTTAATGATAAACGGCAGGAAGGTCAACTTGACCCCTCGATCGGCCGCCTCTTTTAATGCTTGGTTGCGCAAGTTTACGATTTCTGTCATGTCCACTTCTTCGACATAAGTGAAGTGCGCAGCCGTGCGCTTGGAACGCGTCATCGACTCAGCAATTTTTTTTCTAATTCCTCGCAGTGGAATCCTCTGTATTGTGCCCTGCTGAACCGCTGGAACCAGCTTATCGAAAGGCACAGGATGAGAAGGCCTTGGAGCAGACGCCTGACGAGACTCATAAGCCATTTGTACATCGATTTTTGTGATCCGACCGGCAGGCCCCGTCCCCCTCATATCGCCAAGATTTACGCTAAGCTCACGGGCTAACTTCCTAGTCGCTGGCGTTGCTAATACCGTATAAGGAACATCCGGCTCAACCGGTTCCAACTTTTCTGCTTGAGAAGGTGCGGGTTCAACTGCTTGGGTGGACTGCTCCGCCTTTGGCTGCTGGGCTTTCGGCGGTTCTTGAGCTGCCGCCACTTTACCACTTTCCTTAATTTTTATGAGGACCTTCCCAACCTGAACCGTTTCCCCTTCCTTTACCATCAACTGCTCAACCACACCGTCCACAGGGGAAGGGATCTCGACCGTAGCCTTATCGGTCATTACTTCCACCATAGGCTGATCGGCAGCGATCGAATCACCCGCTTTAACAAGCCAGCGGGTAATTTCTCCTTCGTGAACGCCCTCGCCGATATCTGGCAACTTGAAATCCATGTTCCACCTACTACAGCTTAAAAATTTTTCACTTTTCCAACTGCTAACGCTATCCTTTCAGCACTCGGCATATAGACATGTTCGAGTGCATAGGGAAAGGGCGTATCAAAGCCGGCTACTCTTATGATGGGCGCCTCTAAATACAATATCGCTTCTTCGGCAATCAGTGCAGCCAATTCTGCACCAAAACCACAAGTCTTGGGAGCTTCATGGACAATGACCACACGACCCGTTTTCTTCACAGAATCAAGCACAGCTGTTTCATCCAGCGGTACAAGCGTGCGTAAGTCGAGAACTTCGCAATCCGCTCCCCGACTTGCACAAAGATCGGCAGCCTTTTGGCACGTGGGGACCATGGCTCCCCAACAAAGAATAGTAACGTCTTTACCGGGTCGGGTAACCTGTGCCTTTCCAATCTCCACCTCGTACGGGCCTTCAGGGACTTCTCCTTTTACGGAACGATAAAGTCGCTTGGGTTCCAGAAAAAAAACCGGATCATTATCCCGGATAGCGGATATGAGCAGTCCCTTTGCGTCGTATGGATTGGAAGGGACGACCACTTTTAATCCAGGAGTGTGTGTAAAATAGGCTTCGGAACTTTGCGAGTGGTAATGACCTCCTCGAATCCCCCCTCCATAGGGCGCGCGCACGACCATGGGGCAGCTCAACTTGCCTCCCGAGCGGTAGCGCAGTTTGGCCACTTCATTCACTATTTGATCGAACGCCGGATAGATAAAATCAAGAAACTGAATCTCCGCAACGGGTCTCAAACCGTTTGCAGCCATTCCCATTGCCATACCGATAATGCCGCTTTCAGCGAGCGGGGTATCCAAAACACGGTCATCCCCAAAGTCTTTAATCAAATCAGCCGTTGCCCGAAAAACCCCTCCGTTCACTCCGACATCCTCTCCGATAACAATCACGCTCGGATCAAGTTTCATCTGGGAGTGAAGAGCGTCGCGCACTGCCTGCACAAGGGTCATTGTTGTCATCGTTTTTTCCTAAAGTGGAAAGGATTCACTTGAATTTTCAAACTTGCCAATGAGGTCCCGCTCCAAGAGGAGCTGCCCACGTTGCTTTTCAAGCTGGGGCGTTAGTTTTTCATAAACATCATCAAAAAGAGACTCAATCGTCGGTTGGGAAACTTTCTCCGCTTTACCTGCAAGTTCTACTAGCTCATTTTTGAGCTGTTCTTCAAGCTCCTTATCTTTCTTATCGCTCCAAAGCTTCTGGTTCGTTAAATACTTACGAAAACGCTCAATCGGATCCTTCTTTTTCCACTCATCGGTGATTTTTTGGTCGCGGTATCTCGTGGGGTCATCCGAAGAACTGTGAGGTCCCATGCGCATGGTCACACATTCCAACATGGTTGGTCCCTTACCTTCTCGCGCTCGCTCAACCGCTTCCTTTGCCGCCACATAAACAGCAAGCACATCGTTTCCGTCGACAGCCACACCGGGGAAACCGTACCCCAACGCCTTATCCGCAAGCCTTCGGGCCCCGCATTGACGACTGACTGGCATCGATATCGCGTACTGGTTATTGGTACACACAAAGACGACTGGCGCGCAGTAAGCTCCCGCAAAAGTCATTCCAGTGTGAAAATCATTCTCGGAAGTTCCTCCATCACCAAAGTAGGTAATCGCGCACTGTTTTTGCTTTCTGAGTTTAAAAGCCATCGCAGCTCCAACCGCTTGAATCACCTGAGTTGCTATGGGGCTTGAAATACTGAAAAGCCTAAGATCAGAAAAACTGTAATGGGCTGGCATTTGGCGACCAAGACATAAATCTTTTTCATTTGAAAAAAGATTACAAAACATCTCAAAAATACCCGCACCACGATACAAAAACACGCCCGGGTTTCGATAACTTGGAAAAGCCCAATCATTGGGATCAAGCACTGCAGCGGTTGCCGTCTGGGTTGCCTCTTCGCCATAAGACGGAACAAAAAACCCGATCCGACCTTGTCGTTGCAACATCATTGCCCGCTCGTCAAAAAGGCGAGTATGCACCATATTTCTGTACATTCTGAGCAACAATCCTGCGTCCAGTTCCGGAAGCGGGTGACGGACGTTTCCCTCCTCATCGAGGAAGCGAACCAGTCCATCTTGTTGAGGCGTCTTATTTTTCATGGCGGGCTGAAAGCATTTTTTCGACAAAAAATTCGCCAGCACGGTAGGAGCTTCGCACAAGAGGTCCGGAACAAACCAATTGGAAACCTTTCGCTACTCCTACGGCTTCAAGCTCTTTGAATGTCTCTGGCGATAGATACTCTTCAACGGGCAAATGCCATGACGAAGGCCTGAGATATTGGCCGATGGTCAAAATATCAACACCCACGGAGCGCAAATCATCCATAACCTTACCCAGTTCTTCCTTGTTTTCACCAAGCCCTACCATTATAGACGACTTGGTGAAAACCCCGCCACTGAGTTCCTTAAATTTTCTAAGCACGGACAAAGACTGCCGATACGTTGCCCTGTGATCCCGAACCTTTGGTGTTAGCCGTTCAATGGTCTCAATATTGTGGCCAAGCACTTCGGCACCGCTGCTGACAAGTCTTCCAATTGCACACTCATCGTCATTAAAATCCGGCACTAAGACTTCTACAATAATAGAAGCGTTTAATTTCTTGATCGCCTCCACCGTTCTTGCAAAATGATCAGCCCCGCCATCAGGCAAATCGTCTCTATTGACGGAAGTCAAAACAACATACTTAAGCCGCCATTCGTTCACGGCATGGGCCACTTTCATGGGCTCTTCAGCGTCCAGAGCTCCTTTTGGATTTCCGCTTTTCACATGGCAAAACCGGCAGGCCCTCGTGCAAGTATCTCCCATTAACATGACGGTGGCTGTGCCCCCGCCCCAACACTCAGCGACATTTGGACAGTGGGCCTCTTCACACACCGTATGAAGGGACAACTGCCGAAGAAGCAGCTTAATGCGACTGTAGTTTTCACCTCCGGGAGGTCTGATTCTTAACCAGTCAGGCTTTGGATGGGTTTGGCTCAGCGGCATAATCCCATTTTTAGTCGACTTTCCAGTTAGAGGCAACCTGAGCCTCATCACGATTCCAAATGCAAAATCCAGGTTCAATTGCTATACCATTCTCAATGGTTGTTCGGGGAGCGAAATGGTTTCGATTAGTCTTTTCGGTTGCTGTTGTAGTCATCCTCATGTTGCTCATCACCAGGATGGGGAAAATATCCTATCGTGACGTGGCACAAGCCCTAAAGAACTTCAGCCCACTTGCCGTTCTAATTGCTTACAGCTGTTGTGTTTTGCAGATTTTTTTTCAGATAGCACGTTTTTGGGTGCTTTTGCCCAAGAAGGCAGCGGTCGCCTGGTCGCAAGCTGCAACGGCTATTTCAATGGGGCAATTTCTTAATGCGTTTGCACCGGCTCGTGCCGGAGATGTCGCTAAAGCGGCCATTATCAGCAGAAAAAATAGCGGCGATGTTCCATTCATTACTGGTGCGGGGGTGATTGTCTCCGACCGGATCGTCGATCTGGTATCGCTTTTTATTATTTTGGTTTTCTCTGGCGCCTACCGAGTGCCTGCATTCGCACTTTCCAATTATCTGCCGTCAGGAAAAACCGTTACCATTGCAGTCCTGGTGAGCTTGGCGATTATCGGCTTCCTTGTTGTGGCTTACAAGAAGCAGTGGCTGGTCATGCGCTGGGTTTCCCTCTTCAAGGAGGGCCTTCGTTCGCTCGGTCATCCAGCTTCATTTCTTATAAGCCTTCTGGTCAGTGTCGGGGCCTGGGGTTCTGAGGCGTTTGCTATAAAAATGTTGTGCAATTCACAAGGTCTGCCCCTGTCTTTCGCTGATGCAGTTTACGTCTTAACCGTACTTAATCTCGCCATCGCCATCCCCATTGCTGTTGCAAATGTGGGAGTGTTTGAGGCTTCCGTCGTTTTTGCCCTTTCGGCCCTCGATACACCCATTGCACAAGCCATCGCGATTGGCACTGTTCACCATGGACTTCAGTTCGCTTCTGTTGGAACCTGGGCACTTTTTATGGCCTTATTTCCAAAAAACAAACCAACGGCATCAGTGCAACCGAAAGACTTTCGAGTTGAAGATCATGATAAGAAGAAGGCAATTGAATACTTTGAGAAGGTCTCTCAACAATATGATGAAACTGTCAGTAAAGGCCTTTTGAAAATGTTCCGGGACAAGGAAAGAAATGCCGTGCTTGAGTTGGCTGCATTGGACCAGCCTGGAAAATGGCTGCTGGATGTGGGGTGCGGGGCCGGCTTGTACTCGCTCGAAGCCAAAAAAGCACAAATGCGTGTCCACGCGGTAGATGCCTCCGCCGGAATGGTAAAAAGACTTGAGGGATTAGTAGACGAGGCTGGCGTTGCTGACATAGAAACTTTTGAGCCAGTTCGGCTTTATGATCGTGTCATCTGTGCTGGCGTTCTGGATTTCGTCCTTCACCCTGAACTTGCTTTTATGAATCTATGCCGTTCCGTAGCCCCAGGCGGAAGACTCGTCGTGCTCTGTCCAAGGAAAGGCCCCGGCGGACTCTTTTACCGAATAGAAAAATTTTTCTTTGGAATAAAAATAAATCTTTTTAGACGAGATTGGCTCGCCAATTTAGCCGGACAAAACGGACTAAAACTTACTCAATATTCTCATCCTCTGCCAACCAACATGGCACTCTTGTTTGAAAGGGTTTAGGGACTACACTCCCTTCTCATCAGGGCCCCAAATTTCCTTGTGTAGTTGCAGTTGGAGTGTTGCCTTGGCATGTGACGAAAGGATCCACGCGGCCAGATCGGCCGGCTTTACTTGGCCGTAGACGGGTGAGAACAGTACGGTGCATTTTTCATTTAATTTATAGTCTTCGCAAATTTTCAAGGCCCAATCAAAGTCCCCTTTTGAAGCAACGACGAACTTAAACTGGTCCTGTTTTGCAACAAGGCTAAAGTTTTCCCATGCAATCGATTCTGATTCTCCGCTATCTGGACACTTTAAATCAATCACTTTAATACTCGCACGTGGAACATCTTTAATCGAAAAACTCCCATTCGTTTCGAGAGAAACCACGTATCCACTCGCCAAAAGCTTGTCGATTAGTACAACGGAACCCTTTTGAGCCAAGGGCTCGCCCCCAGTAATACAGACGTAGTCGGTCTGATAGTTTTTGACTTCGGTAAGAATCTCGTCAATCTCCATGCGCTTGCCCTGCCAGGGGGTCTGTTGAGTATCACACCAGCGGCATTTTAAATTGCAAGAAGCCGTCCGAACAAAGACGGTGGGTTTCCCAGCCAAAAGACTTTCCCCTTGGATACTATAAAATATTTCGTTAATTTTTAGGGCAACGGCTTCCAAATAAAACCTACTGCGAAATGTGTTGCCGGATGATCGCTCTTTGTAGTTTTAGTTGATATTTCTTAAATCGATCCTCGGTCAAAGATCCCGTTAACGCGTCCTCAGCTCGTTTTTGGGCTGCTTTTGCACGCTCAACATCAATCTCGGTAGATTCCTCGCACGTTTCAGCAAGAATGAGTACCTTATCATTTCGAATTTCAGCAAACCCATAGCTAACAGCAAATTTTCGCTGCCCACCGTCCTGGTGAAGAACCAAGGCCCCTGTATCTAAAATAGTCAAAAGCTCGGTATGGCCCTGCAACACCATGATCTCGCCTTTTCTCGTCGGAATACAAACATCCTGGGCCTTCGTATTCTCAACAAGCTTGCGCGAGGGCGTAACAATGTCAACATTGATCATGCAGTTGCGCCTTTCATCTTTTCAGCCTTCTGCAAAGCTTCTTCGATGGTACCGACCATGTAAAACGCCTGCTCTGGCACATCATCATGCTTGCCTTCGATAATTTGCTTAAACCCTTTTACGGTATCTTTAACTTCCACGTACTTTCCCGCATTGCCGGTAAATTGCTCAGCAACAAAGAACGGCTGAGAAAGGAATCGCTCAATTTTTCGGGCCCGTGTAACAGTAAGCTTATCCTCTTCCGAAAGTTCATCCATCCCAAGAATCGCGATAATATCCTGAAGGTCTTTATACCGCTGCAAGATTCGCTGTACTTCTCGCGCGGTTGCATAGTGTTCGTCACCAACCACTTCAGGAGTCAGAAGCCGCGAAGTTGAAGCCAAGGGATCCACAGCAGGATAAATCCCCTTCTCAGCAATGGGCCTGGATAGGTTTGTTGTGGCATCTAGATGCGCAAAAGTGGTGGCGGGAGCAGGATCCGTATAGTCATCAGCAGGAACATAAATGGCCTGCACAGAAGTGATAGAACCCTTTTTAGTTGAGGTGATTCTTTCCTGAAGCTCGCCCATTTCAGTAGAAAGCGTGGGCTGATATCCCACCGCAGAAGGAATTCTACCCAAAAGAGCTGACACCTCTGAACCTGCCTGTGTAAATCGGAAAATGTTATCGATAAAAAGAAGGACGTCCTGCCCTTCTTCATCTCGGAAATATTCCGCCACGGTCAAAGCACTCAGTCCCACGCGAAGTCTCGCGCCTGGAGGTTCGTTCATCTGTCCATAAACAAGGGCGGTTTTATCGATAACGCCGGACTCTTTCATTTCCAGCCAAAGGTCATTTCCTTCGCGTGTGCGCTCTCCTACACCACCAAATACCGAGAGCCCTCCGTGCTGCATGGCTATGTTGTGAATAAGCTCCATGATGATGACAGTTTTTCCCACGCCAGCGCCACCGAAAAGACCAATTTTTCCGCCTTTCGCGTAAGGAGCAAGTAAATCCACCACCTTGATTCCGGTCACCAGCATTTGAACCGATGTGCTCTGCTCTTCGAATGTCGGTGGGTGGCGGTGAATGGGCAATCGCTTTTTCGCTTTGACCTCTCCCATTTCATCCACTGGCTCGCCTGTCACATTAATAATTCGACCCAGAACCTCTCTTCCGACCGGCATCGTAACGGGAGAGCCGGTATCGCGTACCTTCATTCCTCTGACCAACCCATCGGTGGAATCCATGGCAATACATCGGACAAGCCCGTCACCCAAATGCTGTGCCACTTCCAATGTCAGGTTCTCTTTTTTGTCGTTAATGCTGGGGTTACTCACCTTGAGCGCGTTGTAAATGGACGGAAGCGCATTCGCAGGAAAGGCCGCATCCACAGCGGGTCCTATTACTTGCGTTATTTGTCCAAACGTTTCCATAGTCACTCCTATTTCATGGCTTCAACGCCACTCACAATTTCCATCAGTTCTTTTGTAATCGACGCCTGACGAGCCTTGTTGTACTGTAGGGTCAGCGAGTCAATCATTTCCGACGCATTCTTGGTTGCGTTTTCCATCGCGGTCATCCTGGCGCCATGCTCGCTTGCTACCGACTCCAACACCGATCGAAAGAGTTGCGTCTTAAAATGTCTGGGAACAACCATCTCCAGAATTTCTTCCTTGGATGGTTCAAAAAGATAATTCTTAAATCGTTCTTCCTCATTAATTCTAAGGATAGAAGCAACCCCCTCGGGCACCTCAAGAGAAATGGGGATAAGCCTTTCAACAATCACTTTTTGTTGAATGGCTGATTTGAACTCGTTGTAGACAAGATAAATTGCATCAAACTCGGCCTTTACATAAGTTTCCAAAATCTCATCCGCAATGGAGGCCACAGAAACATACTTCGCATCAGAAAGAAGCCCCTCGTGGTAACTTCCAATTGTTCTTCGCTTCTTGAAAAAATCAAATGCCTTTTTTCCAATGCAGTCGACAGCCACCTCAATTCCCTCAGTTTCCTTACTACTAATGAACCTGTGTGCTTCCTTAAATATGTTCGCGTTAAATGAGCCGCATAGGCCCCTATCACCGGCAAGGATGATCGTACGAATTTTCTTTTCTTCTCTTTTTTCCAGTAAAGGATGTTTCACTCCTTCTCGGCTCGCAAGCGAAGCCATGATGGCATAAATACGATAAGCAAAGGGACGGGCGCTCAAAATGGCTTCTTGCGAACGGCGAAGTTTAGCAGCAGCAACCATTTTCATGGCACGCGTAATTTGGCGCGTGCTTTTTACGCTCTGAATGCGCTTTCGAATGTCCTTTAAGCTGGCCACAGGTACCTAACCTTATGCAAAATTCGCCGAATACTCTCCGAGAACTTTTTCAAGCGACTGCTTAAGCCCCTCATCAATGGTCTTTTTCGTTTTTATGTCGTCGAAAATTTTCGGGTGCCGTGTTTCCACAAATTCATAAAGTCCCTTCTCATAATCAGGAATGCGCTCAACGGGTATCTTATCCAAAAAACCATAAGTCCCCGCACAAATAGCCAGTATCTGCCTCTCGACTGGAAGTGGCAGATATTGCTTTTGCTTCAATATGGCGACCATCCGCTCTCCACGCGAAAGCATGTCACGGGTCGACTTATCCAGGTCGCTTCCAAATTGAGCAAACGCTGCCATCTCGCGATACTGGGCAAGATTGAGGCGCAAATTGCCGGCTATTTGTTTCATCGCTTTAATCTGAGCATTTCCTCCCACGCGGGAAACAGACAGACCTACGTTAATGGCAGGACGAATACCGGCATAAAAAAGATCCGTGTCCAGATAAATCTGACCGTCTGTAATTGAAATCACGTTTGTAGGAATGTAGGCCGAAACGTCCCCGGCTTGGGTTTCAATAATAGGAAGAGCCGTTAGGCTTCCTCCTCCTTCTGCTTCGCTGAGCTTTGCTGCGCGCTCAAGCAATCGGCTGTGCAGATAAAATACGTCACCGGGGTATGCCTCACGACCAGGCGGCCTTCTCAAAAGCAAGGACAGCTGGCGGTAGGCTTGTGCCTGCTTGGTCAAGTCATCATAGATAATGAGCGCATGCTTGCCATTATCCCTAAAATACTCGCCCATCGTTACGCCACCATAGGCTGCAATGTACTGCAACGGAGCCTGTTCGCTTGCGGTGGCCGAAACCACCGTCGTGTACTCCATTGCTCCGGAAGAACGCAACCGATCGACAACTTGAGCAACCGTGGAGCTCTTTTGTCCAATCGCCACATAGATACAAAAAACATTCTGGCCCTTTTGATTAATAATTGTGTCAATGGCAATGGCTGTCTTTCCGGTTTGACGGTCACCGATAATCAACTCCCGCTGTCCTCGCCCTATCGGGACCATGGAGTCAATCGCCTTAAGGCCCGTCTGCAAAGGCTCCTTCACCGGTTGGCGCTTAACGATACCGGGAGCTTTTATTTCTACGTTTCTATATTCTTTAGTCTCGACAGGACCCAAACCATCTATCGGCTGGCCCAAAGCATTGACTACTCGACCTACCATTGCCATGCCGACGGGAACTTGAAGGATTTTACCCGTGCGCTTTACAATGTCGCCTTCCTTAACTTTTGTGACTTCTCCAAAAACAGCAACCCCTACGCTCTCTTCGTCAAGGTTCAACACCACGCCAAAAATATGCCCGGGAAATTCCACCATCTCGCCAGCCATCACGTTCTGAAGGCCATATACCTTTGCAACTCCATCCCCCACGCTCAGCACGTTACCGGTTTCTGCTATTTGAACCTCGGTATCAAATTCCTCAATTCTCTTCCTAATTATCTGGCTAATCTCTTCTGCACGAATTTCCATTAGATTCCTCCTACAAGCTCCTCACGAAGCATCTCCAATCGCGTAGCAATTGAGCCGTCGTAAGTTCTTCCGGCGGCCGTTACCCGCAAGCCACCAATCAGCTCTGGATTTACCTCAAAGCTTGCCTCAACACCTTTACCAAAAAGCTTAGAAAATCGCTCTTCGACCTTTTTCTTATCCTCTGCCGCCAAAGTACTAGCCGACTCAACATGAAGTGGCGCTATGTTGGATGCCTCTAAAATCAGTTCGCGCAACCGTTCAGCAATACGATCCAGCTCCGCAATCCGGCCAGCATCAGAAAGAACCAGCAATACTTTTCGTGTGACATCGGAAAGCTTCATTCTCGAAACCAAATCCTTAATCACATCTCGGCGTCTTTCAGCACTGAAAATCGCCGTTAACAACACTTTAGACAATTCGTCATGGTTCGCCATCACCCCATAAAACGTCTTAAGCTCAGTGGCGACTTTGCGAACATCCCCCCCGCTACCCAGCAAATCAATAATGGCCCGAGCGTATCGGCTTGCTGCTTTGGATCTACCTGGCCTGCGCATCGCGCACCCCTTCAAGAACTCCCCGCACTAAGTTCCGTTTGTCTTCGTCATTGAGCGATTTCTTGAGATGCTGGGACACTAGCGCAATACTCTTGTCCACCATCTCTCGCCGCAACAGTTGCTTGGCTTTTAACAGCTCCCCCTGAGCAATTTTCTTGGCCTCTTCCTCAATCCGCTTTGCTTGGGCCTTGGCCGCCTCACGCGCTTTGAGCCGGTATGTCTCCAACCCTTCTTTAACCTCCTCGAAATGCCGGCGGGCCCGCTCAGCCATCGATTCACAATCTTGGCGTGAATGCTTCAAGGCTGTCGTCGCCTCTTCTGCTAACTTCTCTGCCTCGCTAACCGCCTGCGCAATCGATTGTCTTCTGTTGCTAAACATCTGCACCGTCGGCTTTTTTCCAAACTTCCACAAAATGAAAACCACCACAGCAAAATTGAGAATACTGGCGATGACAACGACCATTAAGATTTACCCCGGCGAAGTTTGCTCAAAGTGACCTTTTCCCGCTGAACCTTCGCTTTGTTCGGAGACATTGACCTTTTGACCGATGGCTCGACTCGCAATCTTACTTGCAAAATCGGTAACCTGAGGCAAAAGCTCCTTTTTCGTTTTTTCGCACTCTGAAGCTATTTTTATTCTGAAGGCTTTCAGTTCTTCACTGACCTGCGTTCTCGACCCTTGGATGATTGAGCGCTCTTCTTCCGCAATTTTCTTGCGTTCTTCATCCAGCCAGGCAGAGGCCTTGTTTCTTTCTTCCTTCATGAAACTTTCGTACTCGGCATGCAACTTTTCTGCTTGTTCCTTATCACCCCCTGCTTTTTGCCTAAGACCCAGCGTTTGCTCGTGACGAAGGTGTAGCAGCCTAAGGTAGGGACCAAACACACAGGTCCTAAGCACCCAATAACAAGCAAGAAAAAGCCCAAGCTGAATAAATAGCGTAAAATCTGGAATAAGTTCTGGACCGTGTCCCACGCGGCTCTAAGCCCCTGAATATCTGCACAAATTGCGCAAATTTAAATCCCATTGGTTAGCATGCTGGGCCCTGTCTGACAAATGGTTTCGATTTTACTTTTGAATTTCTGCTGAATTGCGGCCCGATGGAAGCGGGCCGAGCATCTTGGTTTTGCCATCAAATACTGCGCCTTCTTCAATTTGTAGGATTGCAGTATGAATGGTGCCTTTTACAACTGCCGGGGCCTGGATTTCAACGCGCTGAGTTGCAAAGATGTCTCCGCTGAACTGTCCGGAAATGACGACAACATCAGCTTCTATTTGTCCCGAAACCCTTGCATCATCGCCAATCAGTAATATATCAGGGGAAAATATTTCGCCCTTGAATTCTCCGTCAATGCGAGCGGTGCCTTCAAATTGAAGACGGCCTTCCAAAAAACAACCTTTTTGCAAAACAACGGTTATTTCCTGGCTAACGGAAGGCAGGTCAAATGGGTCAGGGCGGCGTAGAAGCATCTTTTTCTTTCAACTTATCGGCCAAACGCATTAAATCCTCTCGATTAGCATATGTAAACTGAATAAACCCATGGGCTTCTGTGCCAACAATACGAACCATTGTTCCATAAAGCCGTTTTAGGTCCTCCTCCAAGGCCTTGAGATTTGCATCCATATCCTTGGACGACCCTTCAGGGTTGTTCTTACTTTTAATAATTTCATTTACTTTGCGCTCTGTTTCACGCACGGAGAGTTTTCTTCTGACAATTTGTTCACGTACAGTCAGCTGGTCTTCCGCACTTTCCAATGCCAATAAGGCTCGAGCATGACCCATGGTGAGCCGGGACGCGGTAATGTCTTCTCTAATGACCGCCGGCAACTTCAGCAGGCGCATTATATTGGCAATGGTTGCTCTGTTTTTCCCGACGCGGGCGGCTATCTCTTCCTGTGAGAGCTGAAATTCGTCGCTCAGCTGCTGATAAGCGATTGCTTCTTCAATGCAGTTTAAATTTTCTCTCTGGACGTTTTCAATAATCGCCATCTCGAGTGAGGGTGCGTCACCAACAACGTCCTTTACGACTACAGGCACCTGTTTTAGACCCGCCCTTTGTGCGGCGCGCCAACGACGCTCTCCGGCAATCAATTCGTAATGACCGTCTCTCTGTCGTACAATCAGGGGCTGAATGATTCCGTGCGTCTTAACCGATTCTACAAGCTCATCTTGTGCTTCTTTGGTGAAAATTTTCCTCGGCTGATACGTGTTAGGTACAATCTTTTCAATATCACAAAGGAAAAATTCTTTTTTTGCCTGATTGCCCTGAGACTTTTCTGTCCCAGCATCAGGAATCAGCGAAGCTAGCCCTCTGCCTAGCGCCTTTTTCTTATCCATTTCAAGTGATGCCATGCTCGAATGCCCCCCGATCGTCAGCGGAAATGTTTTGTTGGTTTTCAGGTAACACTATCTCAGACGAGGCCACCACGCACTCTGCTTGATCTTCGCGCGCCTCCATGCGCGATATTACTTCCTGGGCAAGCGCAAGATAGCTCTGGGAACCCGATGAACTAATGTCATACAAAATGACGGGCTTGCCATGGCTCGGACTTTCACTCAACTTCACATTGCGCGGAATAACCGCATCAAAGACAGCTTGCTTGAAATGGGCTTTTACCTCCATGCACACCTGGCGACAAAGATTGTTCCGAGAGTCGTACATGGTCAGTAGAATGCCCAACTGCTGAAGTTTTTTATTCAAACCCTTGCGAACCAGCTCCACCGTGCGAAGGAACTGCCCAAGACCTTCCATCGCATAGTACTCGCATTGCAAGGGAATTAAGTATCGATCCGATGCAGTCAGCGCATTAATGGTTAATAGTCCAAGCGATGGCGGACAATCGATAAAAATATAATCGAACTTGGAGCTTCCGAGTTTTTCCAAATCTTCGAAAGCACTTCGGAGACGAAGCTCTCTTGCAATCGCTTGAACAAGTTCGACCTCCGCACCACTCAAATTACTATCCGCGGGACACAACTTTAGATATTGCAAGTCGGTTGGATAAATGGCTTCTCTGAGGGGTAAATCGTCAATCAGAACATGATAAATATTTTTATCCGTAAACAGAGCCCGATCAACTCCCAGTCCGCTCGACGCATTGCCCTGTGGATCGAGATCTACCAGCAGTACTCGCTTTTCAGCCGCAGCAACGCAAGCAGCAAGATTGACCGCTGTTGTGGTTTTTCCAACGCCGCCTTTTTGATTCGCAATCGCTATGATGTTTGTCATATGAGTATGAGGGACAGATCAAACACACAATTTTTATCATATTTTTTTTCAACACTCAAAAATATTTTATTACAAAAAGGTGGGCTATATCTTTGTGTGTTCCACGTGAT
>JACQOU010000080.1 GCA_016207775.1 Deltaproteobacteria bacterium | reverse complement strand
TATCAATGCTGCCTTTCAGCTGTCTCAAAGCGCAAAACAGCATGTTTTGAAACACAATTGGCCAGGCAACGTCCGCGAATTGGAACAGGTGATTCTAAGAGCTGCAGTTCTCGCACAAACCAATGAGATCCAAGCTGAGGATTTGGAACTCGGTTCAAATTTAGAAGGCCGTTCCAGACTGAGCGCCGAATTTTCGCACTGTGACGACTTTCGCAGTCTCAAGGAAGCACAAAGAGAATTTACCCGTCACTATATCGGTGAAGTCATCGAGAAATTTTCCGGCAACAAGACCCAGGCAGCAGCCTATCTCGGCGTATCAGAAAGGACTCTCTATCGATTTTGTATGGAGAGCGGCCCCGCGAGGGGGGGAATGTGAGTGCATACCAGTTACAACAGTTTTATCTAATCGAGATATTTTCTATGAATGCAACAATCTGTTCAGCGGTTGTTCGCGTTGCAGAAGATTCAATTGCACCGTCGATAAGCTGTTCCCCACGAATTCCAGATAAGTACCTTGCAATCAATATACCGTCGCTTCCAGCAAGCACGCGCCCATCACCATCGATATCCAATGCACCCATTTGGTCGAGAACCGATAGATAATTGTGGATTTCATTCACGCTGCGTCTGCTTCCGGATCCGACATAAGGAGCATATTGGCTGGGTCCGAAGCCACTGGCATACAGAATGACCAGATACCCGTCGGTGTTGGCATCAATAATACTATTGACGTCGATATCCAGCGGCAAAAAGGGATAGGACGGATGAATTGCTGTTTCAATAAAATCCACGATTTGGGCGGCATCTCGCGTTGCTTGAAGGGATACAGCGCCATCCACGAGTCTCTCCTCCCTGAAGCCCAAGATGTACCTTCCAAGAAGAACGCCATCAGTAAGCGCATCGAAGGTAGCATCGCCATCAATATCCAACAGGCCAGCGAGTTTGAGTCTTTCCAGATAAAACTCAATTTGAGCTGTGCTGCGAGATGAGAAATTATTTGTCAAATCTTGTGCCAGGGATTCGCCTCTATGGCCAAAAAGGTACCGCATTGCCCACAGGGCATCATTGAATTGGACGCCGTCATCACCGTCGATATCCCAAACGGATAACGCACTTGAACGAAGGGCGGAAGTCGCATTGATAAGCCCCGCACCTTGCGCATCGACGGAATAACCAAGATGGGTAGCCGTTTGCTTGAGGGCTAACTTGACTTGAGTGGGCGACCAACGAGGGTGTGCTTCCCTCAACAACGCTACGGCACCCGAAACAACCGGTGCCGACATGCTGGTTCCCGCAAGCTGCATATGCCACTCGTCAACGCAGGGATGATAATAATCGTGTTGTCCCCAAGAAAAGACAGCTCTATCCGCGCCGCACAGACTATGGCTCCGGGAGCAACCACATCGGGTTTAAGAATTTGCTTTAGGCCAAACTGGACTGGACCCCGTGAACTGAAGTTTGTCAGCTGATTGACCAACGGGTTGATAGCACCCCAGAAAGTGCCCTCATAACTTTTCTTAAAGGTTGCTCCAACTGTAATGGCTGATCGGGCTGTGCCCGGCGATCCAACCGTAGAAAGCCCAGGCCCACTGTTTCCTGCCGACACCGCGACCACGCTGCCGGACGCCACAGCGGCATCAATGACCAGGCTCTGCGGATCATCGGGGCCGCAAGAGTCGTCATAAACTCCTCCACAGTCAGCGCCGAGACTGAGATTAATGATATCGGCCCTGTCCGAAGTATCGCCATCCTGGTTGGGATCGGTTGCAAGCTCAACGGCGGCCATGGCATCAGCGAACGTGCCATATCCTGCTGGGCCCAAAACACGATAAGCAACCACCTGTGCTTTGGGAGCCATCCCGGTAAATGCAGTCACTGCTGAGTATCCGTACAGGACGGAAATCTCAGTGACGGCATTTGGAGCAATCACTCCATTCATCTCTATCGAAGAAAAACGCCAACCAGTGGGGACGGTTTGAGGTGAAAAAGAATGACGATAAGTTAATATTTTATTTTTCAGTTCCGCAAGGTTGACATCGAACTGTGTGAGGTTTTTTACGCTTAAAAAGATGGTAACCGTACTACTATTTCTCGAAATCCAATGACTCAGCACCTGCAAACAGACAGGATTTTCTTCTTCCCACCAATAATCGGGACAGCCAATGGGAAACTCTTCTTTTATATAGACTGGTCCCGTAACCCCGCGTATCGGTATACCTACAAACTCTCTTGGAAAATTTTCTGCCGAAGGTGGGGGCCCCTGTGTACCTGCCGCCGCAATGCTTGCTACGTGGGTTCCGTGAAAGTATTTATCCATCGGGTCGGGATCGGATTCAGATTCACAGAAGCGACCCTTTGGATTTTCACGGTGGCAATCAAGATAAATACCATTATGGTTAATATCTCTTTTGTGGTTATCAATATTGAATGACCACTCAATTATGTTCAACATATCGATTTCACAACGTAGTCCCTGTCTTTCAATCCAGTCGTAGCATGCCTTCATCGTAGGAAATGTATTGCAATCATTCAGATTGAACGTATCCATCTCATAGCAATCGTCATAATCCCCATCTCGATTGAGATCTGTCGTGTCCCAGAAATCCTTTCCGCGAATAACCTTCTCCAATGAATTGAGATCGGGATGGGAATAATCGACACCGGTGTCGATCACGGCGATTTTAGTTCCCTTGCCTGACAAACACGGCGTCTCGGTTTCGGAACACGAATTACCCGATGCGTTCAAGGTCCGCACGATATCAATGTTTGTTACGCTGGCAGAATCTGAAACGGTAGACTCTACCTGACGATTCAACGTCACGCGCTTTATTCCTTTAATTTTCCTGACCTTTGCTAATTCTTTTTGGGTGAGCTCGATGACCGCGCCATTAAAACTGCTTTGAAATGTATGCACGAACTTTCTCTTGCCAATTTGTTTTTCTATAGCCCTCCGGGCTGCTGCTTGCGCGGTAATAAGCGATTCCCTGTGGGCCTTTACCTTGGAATCGATGGATCCACTGAGAAGACCTATGCTCTTCTCCATTTGAAGAGCTTGCCTCTTGGTAAACAGGGAAGGTTCAGAAAACTCGATGAGATAGCTTTCCCGCATCGAGCCGGCAGGGGAAAATTTAAGTTGCTTCCTGATCTTAGGATGTAGGGTTTGTAGAATCTTATCCCCGAAAGCTGAAAGCCCCTTTTCCCCGCCTGATGACAAAGTTCTTGCTTTATTCTGCCCAGAACATGAAACAACCATGACCGCAAGGATGATGGAAAACACTTTCATAGCGCCTCCGAGAACACAATGGGACGGGGGAGATTGAGGGAGCCTTCTCCCCTCAACAAGATGCATAAATAAGACCAGCTTTTCCGTGCCTAAGAAAGTTGCTATTTTTTTGTTGCGCGTAAGTTCTCGAACTGAAATTTCATGATCGGCATGGGATAAGTTCCTGAATTTTCCAGTTTTTGCCCCGAAAACTACTCAGTTTGCCATGAACACTGACATGTCCAATGCTTAGACAGAAAGAACTCTCTATCGATTTTTGTCATCTGACAACTCTGTCTGACATTTCTGTCAAAAGCAGGGTAGTTTCTGGAACGGCCAAGGCTGCCCTGATGGCATTTTTCTTGCAGTTTGTGGAGCAACAAGGGAAATTTGGGACAAAGGAGCTGAAAATGGGGGCACGAAGACAACGTCATGCTGCAGGGGCGCTTCTCGCACTGTTCTTTCTAGGGATCTCGGTATCCCTCATGGCGGATACGTATAACTTTTATTTCTCCAAGCCGTCGAAAACCAATCCGACTGCAAAGGATGAAAATGCAAACGAAACGGGCGAGAAACCTGCTGAGGACTCAGCGCCAGCCCCCACACAGACACAGCCGGCCCCAAAAGAATCTGCAACGGGACAGACAGCGCCCATTGTGATCCATAATGTGAACAACAACAACTCCCCTGGGAGCAGCCTCGGAATGCCGACAACGTCCCCAGCCCCAGCAGCCGGGTTGTCAGCCCCCCAAGCGGCACCCGCAGTACCCGCTGGAAACGCGGTGGCGGCAACAGTGGTTGCCCCCAGGGCCGAACGCTCGCCCTGGAAAATGGCCCTTACCGGAATGATGATGCTTGATAACTATGAATATCAATATTCTTCCCCATCAGGTAAAGATTTTACTTACAGTAGCAAATCCACTAACTGGGGAGGATTGGTATCGGTCGGCTATTCGTTCTCACGCGTGGTGGGCCTGAACTTGTACGGTGGAGCACGCAGCCGAACTCCTTTCAAGGACACTTTCCATCACTTAGGCCTCGATTTGGAAATCATACCGGTGCGCATTCCAGTCGCCGAGGACATGGATATTTTCGAATTTGGAATCTTGGCGGGCGCAAGCAATGCGCGCGCTGCAAGAGAAAATTTTGCAAGTGCACACGCTGGAGTGAGGGTGAATTTCAATTTTGCAAAACAGTTTGGCATCACGGCCTCAGGCCGAGCAAACTTGGGCTATATGCTTTTTGAAGCCGGGCTCACTGCCCGACTATAGCGAGGAAAATGATTATGATGAAATTTCCTTATGCAACCTTGGTATTTGTAGTAGCGATGATACTGGCTTCCTGTAAGTGGGACCCCGGTTCCCTGCTCGGCAAGGCAGATCAGATAGCGCCTGGTTCTGCAAGTGCCGAAGGCAAGCCGATGGTTCGCTGTAATACAAAGACCGTGGTCCCCTCGGGCCACAGCATACAGTCAACTGATTGTGAGTTTCCTGAACCGCTCTCAAACGTTGTTTCTGATTTCGTCAAGACGGCGGGTGGAAAACTACA
The DNA here is from genome assembly GCA_016207775.1 of Deltaproteobacteria bacterium. Classification (GTDB taxonomy): domain Bacteria; phylum Bdellovibrionota; class FAC87; order UBA2466; family UBA2466; genus JACQOU01. The sequence goes on along the minus strand of JACQOU010000080.1, from coordinate 2,432 downwards.
AATTACTCTACGTGATTTAAAAGATGGGGCAAAAGTAAAAATAGACAAACTGAGCTTTCGGAAAAAGTGGAGCCAATACACTGTTCGCGAGCTGCAGTGTTCTGAAGTTCCAGTGCGGAACGGTGCAGACTATCGAATTTATGAATGCGGGATAAAAAAAATGGGGGACGAACCTCTCAATTTGATTTTTATTTTTGATTCGATCGTTTTGGCAAATGAAAGTTGTGGTGCGCGGACGACTTTCAGCCCCCTATTTGAGGCCGGTTGCCTCTCGACTGAAGATGGGGATGTGGCCATCTTTCTCAACGGCAGTCAACTTCCGGAACTCAACCCGATTGAATCCTAAGGGCGGGCCCTAAATGAAAATCAAACGAGACAGAAAATTTACTTATCGCCACCTGAACAATCCAAGAAACCCGCTGCGGCCGCCATCACTCTTCCCGTTTGGATACATGGTGCCGCAATGGTAGAGCCTCACTCGATAGGTGACACCGTCGCTTCCCACAGCCGAAGCATCCGCTAGTGGAGCACTTCCGTCTTGTGCCACACAGGTGCCGGGAGTTCCAGTACCCCAGCCAACCCCCTCATAGAGAGTTCCGATATTGGTGGCGACGGCACCATTATCCAGATGGCCCTCAACCTGATAAGCAGCCATACGATTGGCACGCTCTTGGGCAGCCTCTTGAGGGGAAGGAAGGCCTGCTCGACCCCCCGGCTGGTTATGGCTAATGGGAGCGGCAACTTTTTCAGAATCCCCGCTGGCCTTAAACCAATTGTTGGCGTCTATGCCAAATAGAATGTCGCCCTTCTTGTAAGTCACTGCCTGTCCGGCCTGGTTCGAAAAACTCCCGTCATTATCTGCCACGTACGAATGGGGAGGAGTGATCCAATTTCCATCTACCCCTTTGTATTGAAAGGTACTTCCATAAAAACGACCTGAGGCATAGTTGCCGTCTGCATTCTTTGGAGTGGCCTCTTGATTGATAGAACGACCATCCCCATTCAATCCGTCCGACGGTTGGTTTGTATCAAACACCTTATCCTGAGCATGCATTTCCAACTGTTGATCGGAGAATTCTAGATTTTGCGAATAATTGGAAGACTGCCGGCGCGCACGTATAGCATTACCAATTCGAAATCGCCAAGCAAACGCATCCTGGGCTACGAAGATAAATAAAGAAACCAGGACCCATCGATTCAATATAGGTTTCATCCCGACCCTCCCCGCACAAATAAGGTTAAAGCAGTTTATCGGTAATAAATTGCAATTGGCAGGCCACAATAACAGCTTCAAAACGGGCCTGTATTCACGAAGTGCATGTCAATCAACTGTCGAACAAAGGGGAAAAGGTACGAAGTGTGGATTTTTTTCTGGAAAAAGCAGGTGAACAAACTGACGCTAATTTGGCAGCTGCACACCATTACACAGGTGGAGGCCTGATTTTCCGAGTCTGGTACGGAATGAGTCCGAGACCTTCGAGCTCATTTTGCCACACGTAGGCTTTGACTGTTTTGAAGGCTACTCCCCATTCCACAAGCCGGCTGTAACATAAATACAGCCAAAACCTCCCGAAGCGATTGTTTTTGGAAGCCCTTGTCACTTTCAGTGCAACCGTTCCTGCAAAAGCTCTTAGGAACGCCTGGAAAGATTCTCGACTTTTGGCTCGAATGACTAAGTGTAAATGTGAACCTGCGTTGGCGAATTGATAAACACGCACTTCATATCGACGACTAAGCTTGCTTAAGCAGGTCCGGATAAAACATGCATGCGCTTTTTGAAGAAGGGAGAGCGGCCCTTTGGCCACATCGGAGCGAAGCACAAGATGCATGGCCTTCTTTCGTGAAAAAGGCCGTCGACCTTTCTGGCGCCCGACCGAAAGGCTGCCTCCATGTTCTGAGGCCATGTTATCGTCTATTAATTTTAACTGTCCATGCCAACCCATAGAGTATAGTTAGCAAGTTATCGAAGGTAAGGCAATGGTATTTCGTCGATAATAGGTGAGCGTGAGAGCATTTTCCCGTATGTCGTTGAGAAACTTCCCACTTTGCTGCTAGGTTCTTGTGTCTGGCCTGAAACAACGCCATCCAAAGGTTTGATCTAATTGGAAGGGGGTCGGTCCCGATAAACCCTACAACGAAAGTATCCCGCAGCTTTTTCCGCCGTCAACGTGCAGAACCTGGCCGGTGATGAAGTTGGCGTCGTCAGAGGCCAGGAATTCCACCGCGGCGGCAATGTCTTCGACGGTTCCCATTTTTCCTGTGGGCTGCATTCGAAGCAGGCGTTCTCTGGCCTTTTCGGACATTGATTGAGTCATTGGCGTATCGATAAGCCCCGGAGCCACGGCATTCACGTTGATCTGAAAGCGGCCAAATTCCAGTGCAAGAGTACGCGTTAAGCTAATCAGCCCGCCCTTGGAGGCCGAGTAGTTGGC
>JACQOU010000085.1 GCA_016207775.1 Deltaproteobacteria bacterium | reverse complement strand
TTGAGCAGTTCAAAACAGAATTAAAAGCTCACTTTGAATATCTGCGTCTCTTGCGTCCGGAAAGCACTCGGAAAAAAAGCCGAGAAATTTACTTCGTCGCCAAGGGGTTTCGCGTTCCCGACAAAATTAACTGAGATGCTTCCCCTGTTGGCTCCGGTTGGGTTTCGTTTGGCCCAACCGAATCCGAGAATTGCAAAGGTATGCTGCCAAACGAAGGGCTGGGAATTGTGAGAAGGATTGGGACAAGAACATCGAGAAGACATTGCCCGCTTGCGCGCGCGACACAATCCGAGCATTCTTGGCATTGGACCCGCGCTTGCAGACCCAACCGGAGCTAACGGGGGAAGCATCTTAACTAAATAGCTCTCTTAGCTGCTTGAGAATTCTGGCGGTAGCCCCCCACACAAGCTCTCCGTCCACCGAAATACCTATGCTTTGAAATACTAAACTACCCACTTTCACGTTAACCGGCCGCAGTCCCTCCTGAATGAGCCTGTCCAGGGGAAGAAAAAAAATCTTTTCCACCTCGACTTCATTGATTCTAAATGAGTAAGGCAATACAAACTTGCCAATCCATGGGCAAATCAGAATATCTTTCTCGCGTGTTGCCACCGGATCGAGCCGTCCAATAAGATCCACATCCTGCCGTCTTAACCCTACTTCTTCTTCACATTCCCGCAGCGCTGTTTGATATAAGTCCCTATCAGCGGCTTTTACAAATCCGCCAGGGAAACTTACATGGCCCTTATGGGTCTCTACGTGCATACTTCTTTTTGTAAGCAGAATGCTGGGTGGCTCGCCGGGCTGGGCTTGCCCAATTGGGATCAATACCGAACTTAAAGGATCCTTCCGCTCCTGTTCATAGTAATGGCCGCTCCTTTTTAAGCTCTCTCTCAGCTGTTGTTCCCATTCCATAGGCCTATTCTGCCTTTCAGGGGCCGTTCTGACAAATCGGTTTCGATCTGCACTATCAATTCCGGTCAATACCGGAGCCAACAGGGGAAGCATCTCCGGTCAATATGCCGATTGGCAACCAGCCGTGGTATTGGTACAAAAAGCATTCCACATACGGAGGCGAGCTAGAATGACGGTTGGTAAGACAAAAATGAGGGAATGTATTTTTTGTAAAATTATAAAGGGAACTTTGCCATCTCAAAAAGTTTTTGAAAATGAACACGTTTTTGCGTTTAAGGATATCGCGCCTCAAGCTCCCGTACATGTCTTGGTGGTTCCCAAAGCACATGTTGAAGATCTTTTGGACGTACGCACACAAGACACCTCTATTTTTCAAGAGCTTTTCCAGGTGGTACAGCACTTAGCTCCCCAACTTGGAATTGCTGGGAGCGGTTTCCGGGTTGTTCTGAATAGCGGCGACCATGCTTGCCAGACTATCTATCATCTACACCTGCACCTTCTTGGGGGCACACAAATGGGGGGATCAATGGTTGGCTAATTGCCAATATTTAGGGGGGAACACGGATGGAAACCTCATTATGGAAGCACTCTATGTCTAGGCAGGGCATATCCCTTTCCCGACTCATCCGGGCAGCGCAAGGAAAACGAATTTGTGATGTTGTAATCAAGAATGTGCGGTTTCTGGATGTGTTCACGTGCAGTTGGCGTCAAGGCGATGTGGGCATTCTCGATGGCATTATCGTCGGGATCGAAGCCGGCCTCAAGGGTAAAAGAACCTTCTTGGGAAACGGCAAAGCGCTCGTTCCCGGATTCATCGATGCACATGTTCACGTGGAAAGTTCCCTCCTGGTTCCGCAGAATTTTCAAAGAACCGTCCTTCCGCACGGAACCACGTCGATCATTTGCGATCCCCATGAAATAGCCAACGTCATTGGACTGAATGGCATCAAATTTTTTTTGAAGGAGGCTGGAAACCTTGCTCTTGATATGCGGGTCCTGCTGAGCTCTTGTGTGCCAGCCACGAAGCTCGAGACCAATGGTGCCGGAAATATCTCAGCAAGGGATTTGCAACAATTTTCTTCTCACCCAAGAGTTCTCGGTTTGGCTGAAATGATGGATGTCTCCGGCGTGCTGGGAACAAAAAGCGAGGTGCTTGCCAAGTTGCAAACTTTCGCGGGGCAAAAACTGGACGGTCACTGCCCCTCGATCCGCGGGAATGCTTTGTCGGCATGCGCAGTTGGCGGAATTTCGAGCTGCCATGAATCTACAGACTTGGAAGAAGCCCGTGAAAAAATAAGTAAGGGAATGAGTGTCTGGATACGGGAGGGGAGTGTCGCCCGAGATTTAGAAACATTGTGGCCCTTACTTGAGACTGCCCCTTCCATGAGTGTTGGTTTTTGTACAGACGACAGAAACCCTCTCGATGTAGCGCTTGAGGGGCATATTGATTTCATGATTAGAAAGGCGATCCAATCCGGTGCCCCACCCACTGTTGTCTATCGATGCGCCAGCTGGTCTGTTGCAAAACACTATGGGCTATATCGGACGGGAGCCATTGCGCCGGGATACTGGGCAAACATGGTTCTGTTGGATGACATCGATACCTGCGCCATTTCGGACGTGTTTGTAAGGGGAAAAAGGGTTGCGGAACTGAAATTTCAAAGTAGCAAGACTTATAGAACCAAAAACACTGTTCTGGCTGCCGTGCCTGAAGAAACAGATTTGATGGGACCGAATTGTCTTGTGAACGTTATAGGAGTTAGGCCATATCAGATTCTGACCGACCACTTGAAGATGGAACATGATGCTCCCGGAGTTGCGAAAATAAGCATCTTGGAAAGATATGGAAAGGGTCTGAAACCAGTTAACGGCTATGTTCACGGTTTTGGGGAAAACTTCCACGGTGCACTCGCCTCGAGCATAGCGCACGACAGTCACAATCTTACCGTCGTGGGGAAAAACTCTTCCGATATGCGCATAGCTTTGCGTGCAATCATTGAAGCGGGAGGGGGCCTTTGTGCGGTTCAAAATGGGAAGGTCCTTGCTCAACTGGCGTTGCCATTTGGCGGAATCATGTCGCTTGAAGCGAGCGAAAAAGTGGTCGTTGCTTTGAAAAAACTGCGGGATGCAAGCAGGGCGATGGGCTGCATTCTCAATGAACCGTTCTTACAACTTGCTTTTCTCAGCTTACCGGTAGTGCCGTTCTTGAAGATCACGGACCGGGGACTGGTTGATGTTCAAAAATCAAGATTTATAAACGTCAGGGCGGGATGATGGAAAAGAAGAAATTACAAACAGAAATTATTGCGGGTCTGACCACTTTTTTTACCATGTCCTACATCGTCGTAGTCAACCCTTCCATTCTGGCAACGACCGGGACTGGGATCACATTTTCCGGCGCATTAACAGCAACGGTCCTCGTGTGTTTTTCTATGACTCTGTTGATGGGAATATATGCAAACCTCCCGTTTGGGGTCGCCCCCGGAATGGGCATTAATGCTTTTTTCACCTACTCCGTTGTGCTGGGCGGAGGGGTTCCCTGGCCGGTTGCTTTGGGAATGGTTTTCTGGTCTGGAATTTTGTTCTTGATTGCTTCGGTAACTCCTTTGCGACAAATGATAGCTCTGGCCATTCCCAAACAATTAAGAATAGCCGTTGCGGTGGGTATAGGATTATTCTTAACCTTCATAGGACTAAAAAATGCGGGCATTATCGTCGCCAATCCCGCAACCCTAGTGACCCTCGGAACATTAGGGGAACCCACCTTACTATTCATTTTGGGCTTACTTATCAGCATCATCTTGTTACGTTTTAAAAGTCCGTTTGCTTTTCTCGCTGGCATTTTCGCGGTTACCCTTCTCGCTTGGTATAGGGGCTTAACATCTGTTCCGCCAACGCTGGTCAGTTCGCCCGATTTTAACAGTGTTTTTTTTAAACTCGATTTTGTGGGCGCCATTAAACTAGCTTTTCTCCCCACTATCGTGTCCTTGTTTTTTACCGATCTCTTCGACTCTCTATCGACATTCATTGGCGTAAGCCACGCTTCCGGCATGCTGGATGAAAATGATCAGCCCAAAAACCTGAGAGAGGGTTTGATCGTTGATGCTTTTGCCACAACCGTGGCTGGATTGTTCGGGTCTTCCTCAGGAACGGCTTACATTGAAAGCGCTGCCGGTGTGGAGGTGGGTGGCCGCACAGGGATCACGGCGATCGTTACTGCGCTTTGTTTTGTTCCCTGTTTATTTATCGCACCGTTGGCCGGCACAGTTCCTCCTTTTGCCACAGCTCCGGTACTCGTTTTGGTGGGTGCCATGATGTTCAGAAGCGTATCCGAGCTAACCATGGCAAAGTTGGAGGATGTGGTTCCCGCATTTTTGATTATCGCTCTCATACCGCTGACCTTTTCGATCACGCAGGGAATTTTGTGGGGCCTAATCTCTCACGTGGCTCTTTATGTCCTCACGGGTCGCCGCAAGGATGTGCGGCCTTTAATGTACATCCTTGCTGGAATCTCGATTGCCTTGATTATAGTTGGGCACACATAACACTTACCGCCCCAAAAAACCTATGGTTTCAAAGTGGTTTGTTGTCTATGATGTTTTTCAATGCAATCTCAATGGATTTTGATGATTCCGCTTTTTTTGGGCATCTGCATCGTCCTTCAAGGGGCGTTGAACCGGGAAATCGCCCGCAATTGGGGTTTAGCCGGAGCGGTTTTTTTAAACAACCTTGTTTTTCTAATGTTGGGACTGGTTCTTTTTTTAACGGTTCGTAAAGTTCCGAATATTTTCCCGGATGTTTTTCGAGACCGGGGCGCTTTCGGAATGGTTTATTGGTGGTATCTTTTGCCCGGGATCTTGGGATTTGCCATCGTAACCGGTGCGCCATGGGCAATGAGCAGAATCGGAGCCTTCCATTTTGTCGTCCTGGTTATCGCAGCACAGATGGTGGCAGGTCTTGCATGGGATGCTACTGTCAATGGGCTTCCCCTCACAACCGTTCGCACGCTGGGCGCAATGCTTGGAATCGCCGGTGCTGTATTGGTCTCATGGAAGTGAGAGCAGGAACTCTTCGAGCAATTGTGTTGTAACATACCGACGATATTTAGCTGTCGATCGGATATCATTAATGGGTGAAATTTCCGAAAGAATCATCGTCTTTGCCTTTTGAATGGCTGCTTGCGATTTTTTTTCGCCTCTCAATATTTCTTCGGTTTGAAAACACCGAAGAGTGTAAGGGGCCACGCTACCGGCTGAGAGACGGATATCTTGAATTCTATCCTTATTCATCAGCGCACAAGCTGCGATAATCACCTTTGAGATGGCTTGGGATTTTCTTGCCCCCACCTTACGATAATAATGGTGCCAATTCCGAAATCGCCTTGGCACATAGACAGAATGAATCAATTCATTTGTGCCGAGCAATGTCTTTTTGTAGCCCAGATGAAAATCTTTGTAGGGTACAACACGAGTGCCCTTTTCCGAGATGAGTTTAATTTCGGCGTCGTATGTCAGCAGGGCAGGGGGTGAATCAGCTGCCGGAGAAGCATTGGCAATATTTCCACCAATCGTTCCACGATTCTGTATCGCAAGCGCGCCAGTCTGCCTGGCTGCTGCCACGAGATTGGGAAATTCCTTACACAAGATCGCCTGACGTCTAATCTCTGTATAGGTAGTAAGCGCTCCGAGCCGGACCTTGTCTTTGCCTACTTCCATGCCTCCAAGTTCCTCAAGTCCATTCACGTTAAGGTAAGAGCCAGCCGGCAAATTACCCGCCGCGAGCAGAACCATGAGATCGGTTCCTCCCGCCAATGGCTTATGGTTGTTTTGATTAAGGAGTGCCAGGGCTTCTCGTAAGGATCGTGGCGTGTAGACTTCAAAATCGGGCAGAAAGGCATGCATTTATTTTTTCCCGACCTTTCTAACCGAGTCAACGATAGGAGAGTAACCGGTGCACCGACACAAATTTCCGGCAAGATGCTCGCCGATCTGAGCGCTTGACGGATGTTTTTTCCCCATCAACAGGGCAACGGACGCCATGATCATGCCAGACGTACAGAATCCGCATTGGGTTCCACCCCGTTGAATAAAGGATTGTTGAATGGGGTGCAAACGGCCCCGTTTGGACAGCCCTTCAATCGTTTCAATACTTCGACCGTGTAACTGGACTGCTGGAATAAGACAGCTATTGACCAATTCGCCGTCCATGAGCACAGCACAGGCACCGCATTCCCCCTCCCCGCAGCCTTCCTTGGTACCCGTTAGCCCAAGTTCTAACCGCAGAATATCGAGAAGGCGCGTAAGTGGATGAACGCAAACACGCCTCAGCTTGCGGTTAACACGGAATCGGATTTCAATCCGTCGGCGGTTCTTACTCATTTGTATTTTCCATTGCTTCCAACAGAACCTCAGGAGTAACCGGAATGCGATTGATAGCTGCGCCAGTTGCGCTTTCAATGGCATTTACGATAGCTGGAGCTACCCCATCGAGAGGAAGCTCGCCGATTCCCTTTGCCCCCGAGGGGCCAAATTCATAAGGATTTTCTTCAAAGATCACCCGGACGGGAGGAACATCCATGCTCGTTGGAATGATATAGTCGGTGATGCGATTGTTGACCATTCTTCCTTTGTTCCAGATGACGTTTTCATGAAGGGTATAGCCAATACCCTGGACAACGCCTCCGATAATTTGACCTTCGGCCAGCAAAGGATTCATCACCTTTCCAATTTCTTGCAATGCCAAGAAATCGTCCACTCGAATTTCATAGGTGGAAAGGTCCACTGATACTTCAGCAATATAAATAGCCCACGCCATTGTTCCGTAAGCATCTCCTTCGTGTTTTTCATCATCCCACTGGATGTGAGACGGCTGCTGATATTGGGCAAAACTCTTAAGCTGACCATGCTGTTTCACATATTTCTTGCAAGCTGCGCGAAATGCATTTGACGTATAACGTTCCTTTAACAAGCCATTTTGAATCAGCGTTTGTTTGAGCTCAATACAAGCCGACTCCAGAATCTTCCCCACTATCATACAAGTGCGGGAAGCGACCGTAGGTCCACTGTCAGGTACAAAAGCAGTATCGGCCTGTGCCACTTCAATGTCCTGCCCGGAAATCCCCAGAGCATCGGCAGCAATTTGAGTGAATATGGTAACTGCTCCCTGACCCAGTTCCGTAATCGACGCTAACACCCGGAGCTTTCCCTGCTCGGTTGCTTCAACTGCGACAACGGAGGCAAGTCTTTTTTCGCCGGACCCCGTAAAACCGGCTCCATGAAAAAAACAAGAAACACCCATTCCCTTTTTTACTTTTGCCTTCAAATTCTGCTTAGCAAAAAGGCGCACCTTCTTTTCATAGTTTGTTTCCTTGAGCGCACGATGAAGGAGCTTTTCCATCTGGATGGATTCCCGAATCCGCTGTCCTGTTGCCGTACTTTCCCCCTGGCGGATAAAATTTCTCCGTCGAAATTCAACGGGGGATAAACCAACAGTGCGCGCAACTTTATCCATGTGGCGCTCAAGCGCAAAAAGGCTCTGCGGAGCGCCAAAGCCTCGAAAAGCCCCGTGAGGCGGCGTATTGGTCGCCACCGCCCTGCCGTGTATTCGGATATTGGGGCAATAATATGGGCCAGCTGCGTGAATAGAGCCGCGTGATAGGACGATGGGAGAAAGTGTCATGTGCCCGCCGCCGTCAATGGCAAAGTCGATATCCATTGCAAGAAGCTTTCCGTTTCTGTCAACAACCGTTCGATGTTGAGTTCGGGAAGGATGTCGCTTTGTGGTTGCCGCCATATCCTCCCCACGGTCGTAAACCATCTTGACTGGCTTTCCTGATTTCCAGGCGAGCAAAGCGGCGTGTCCGGCAAGTACCGACGGGTAATCCTCTTTCCCGCCAAATGCACCGCCGGTCTCCATTTGAACGACGCGCACTTTTTCCATGGGAAGAGAAAAAAGTTCCATCAGTGCCTTATGAACAAAATACGGACACTGCATGGAACCCCATACGGTTACTCCCTCTTTGGGATTTGCAACGGCTATCATGCCGTTTGTTTCCAAATAGAGTTGTTCTTGGGCTCCGGTCCAATACTCTCCCTCTACAATGACGGGGGCATTGTTCAACACACCATCCACATTCCCTTTTTCAATTTTCAGTTCTTTGAAAACGTTATTGTGGCCCCAGACGACCTGTTCCTGAGCCAAAGAACTTTCCAAGGACAGAACAGCGGGGAGATGCTCAATATCCAGCGAAACAGCACGGCGCGCTTTTTCCAAAAGACTCTTGTTAGGATGGGCAAGAAGCAAGATGGCTTGCTCGGCATGCTGCACTCGATCGACCGCCAAAAAGGGCTGGTCCTTTTCAAGATTCGCCACACTGTTTGAACCCGGAATATCTGCCGCAGTGACAATGGTGAATTGCTCCCACGGTGTGCCCGCAGGATAGCCGATCTGCCGGATTATCCCTCGGGCAACGGGGCTGCGCACCGTCACGCCATAAAGCGCCCCTGTCAACGTCCAGTCATCCACATAGCGCGCACGGCCACTGACCTTCAATCCACCTTCCCTACGTGGTACTCGCTCTCCAATATGCTTTGTTCTCACACAAATCCCCGAGCCAAAAAAGTACCAATGGAAAGGCCCTTTGGAAAGCGTTTAGAGGTAGTTTACATAAACGGTTCCTGGGTATGCAAGGGTAGCACCAGCTAAGGACACATGGCCTCAAATATAGCTGTAATGTGCCGAGGATATAACTTCACTTGTTGGGGATCGATAGAAAGCGTCTTCATAATACTGTCGTCTTCCCCAATAAAACGGTTCGGAACCTTCTCATCTTCATACTCATCCAACAATCCTAAGCGATGACCAAACTCGTGTGCGATAAGGGTGCAAGCATATCCCGGTTCAAACAGAGTTCCGTCTGACCCGAATGCCCAATTTTTTTCGTTTATTGTGGCGCCCCGCTCTCCATAGAGTCGCAAATTGATTTGCGACGAGTCGCCTACGGGTGCGGCTGGGTCTCCCTCATTGTAGAAGGTGAGCGACAGAATGATGCCGTGTTTGGAAAAAAATTCGGTAAGGCATGGTTTGGTTTCATCAAGCCGTTTCTGCAGTTCCTCCTTCATAGCATGATCCGCTTCTGGAAAATGTAATGTCAACTCGGTTGTAAGTGTCACGGAATCACCGTTACTTCGAATTTCCATCGGAATAGAGGTCGACCCGTAGTAACCATCGGTGACATACTTGCCTCCAGCTGAAGATGTCCATCCCAAGGTTACGTTGGCAGCACAAGTTTGAACGGCTTTCTTCGTGTCAGCAGGGTCAGCGATTTTACGAAGATTCTTCGGTTCGGGCTCATATGTGTTTGTGTAGTCGTGCGGAGCGAGGGGAGAACTGCTGCTACAACTGATAAACCACGCTAGCTGACACAATACGAATTGGTTACTGAAATTGCGTCGCATCTTCCCTCCAGGCAACAGGACGTGCAAATTGCGGACCAGCACCCTTCATACGCTCCACTCTTCTTTGTGACAAATAGTGGCAGCTTTGGGGGACGTAGTCAGATAATGCCATCCCATGACGGTGGTTTTTTTCCTTTCCAGGGTTTAAATCCAGGTGGTGTCTTTTCAGTGTTTCTCAGCAGCCAGGTACGAAGCCAGAAGTTTGCACAAAAGAGAGCCGTTTCGTTCGCCTTCAATTCAGACATTTGGGCAGGTTTCTGCTCGTCGGATAGGCGACCAATTGTATTTTCAATGTTTGCGCTAGCAACCCTGTTAACAGCGAGCATGATGCTAATCTTCTTAATCAGAGCCAGCAGGGATTGTCGATACTCGGGTTTATCAGCATCAAAACGGGCCGCTTTAGTACCAACACCACGGACAGCTGAGAGAAAGGTTTGTGTGACCGCCAAGCGGATCTTCTTTCTTTCGCGATCTTCGAAAGCAAGCACAATCAAGGTGGGATCGAGGTCAAGTCGGTAGGTTGTCTGGTTATAAGTCACCGCTACCTCCGCACGTAAGCCGCTGCATTGCTTTTTAACCTCATCCAAGTATTTTTCGCCTTCCTTTCGGTGGTTTTCATTTTCTGTAATTTGCGCAAGCCTAAAATAAACAAAAGGTCTATCGTAAGGGGAAATCCACCCTTTTAGATCAACATTATATTGGTCCCACGGAGCTTTTCCGTTTTCCATAATAAGAACTGAATTTTCTGATATCCATTTGTTCATCTCGTGAATAATCCTTTCGTTTTCTTGCAAAACCGGGCGCGGAAAAGACGAAGCAACCGACGACGCTTTTGGGTCTGCACCGTCCTGATGTTTGGACTGAGCTTTTGCTTGAGGCAATGAACTTTGCGGCCGTGCCGATTCGCCCACGGTGCACCAAATGGACATTAGAACTACCCCAATATTGAGCAACATCAATTTGGTTATGCCCATGAATAATCCCCTTCCCAACGTAATAGCCTTCAAAGAAGCAATCGGGATGCCAGTCTAGGCAACATAATTCTAAATGGATTTATTTAAGGAGATTAACACGCACACCTAGAATACAAACAACAGGCTATTCCCCTATTCTGTAAAGATACAAACATTTAGCAAGGAGTTCTCATCACCGTTTTCGTGATATTATTTTTCGCCACAGCCATGTTATGAATATCCTTTCTTGGGGGAACAAACATGACCGCATTCAAAGTTTGCCTGATCAGTTTTATTTCTGTCTGCTGCTTTTTGGTGAACAAGGCACGGGCCTCCGCCGTTGAATTTCAAGGGACGCCTCAGGTGGTTTCTGCGTCAGGAATAGATGTAAAAATCTATCCGCAAGCAATGATTCACGCTGGAGAGGTGAATTATCCAGTTAAGCTCAGCGGTTATGGTATTCGAACAAAAAGCGTGCTTTTCCTAGACGCTAACATCTACATGGTCGCTAGTTATGTCGACGATCCAGCACTCATGCAACCTTTAAACTTGCTTCAAGGTATTCGCTTGTCTAAGGGAAAGGTTTTGCAGCTCACGATGCTGAGAAGCCTGACCGGCGAACAAGTGAGCAAATCATTAGAGGATGCCCTAAGAATTAACGGAGTGGATGTGAGCTCTGGTCCGGTCAAAAATGTGTTGAGCCAATTTTCGGTGGCGCTTCCTGCAGGGCATTCTGCACTGCTGATTGGGTTTCCAAAAGCGGATGCCGTCGAAACACTTGCCATTGAATTCTTGGGAAAGGACATAAAAGAGGAAGGAAAATCCTTAGCTCTTGATTTCTGGCGAGTGTGGTTCGGTACACCGGTTGATGGCGGCATCAAAAAACTGCAAGCTGAGCTAGTAAGATAGTGTAGCAGTCGTTGGTTTTTGGAGAACCAGCATTGTGCAACGACCGTAGTAGGTATTGTCCCGAATCTGTAACACCTGAAAGCCTGCACTTTTGACCAGAGCAACCAGCTCATTTCTGGATAGAAATTTGGCAGATCCACCGA
>JACQOU010000084.1 GCA_016207775.1 Deltaproteobacteria bacterium | reverse complement strand
TACCGCGGCCACCCGCATGGATTTGTGCTTTTACAACCCAAGGACCTTTACCCAGAGACTCGGCAACTTTCAGTGCTTCCTCTTGGGTAAAAGCTGGTTTTCCAGTAGGCACTGGAATCAGGTAATTGCGGAATAGTTCTTTAGCTTGGTACTCGTGAATTTTCATTTTCCAACTCGATTATTTGCCCAGTACTTGGACCAATGAACGTACGGCCTCAGCCGATTTACTTAGAAGCTGGCGCTCTTCGGGATTGAGATCGAGCTCGATCACTTGTTCCATGCCGGCATGGCCTAACTTTGCAAGCACTCCAATAAATAGATTGGAAATGCCGTACTCGCCCTCAAGCCAAACTGCGCAAGGCAGTATGCGTTTCTTGTCGCGCACAATGGCTTCCACCATCTGAACGACCGCTGCAGAGGGCGCATAGTAGGCGGAGCCTGACTTGAGCAAGTTGACTATTTCTGCACCGCCATTTCTGGTTCTATCAACAATTTGAGTGATTTGGTTGGCCGGCAGGAATTTCTCGAGCGGCACACCTGAAATGGAGCAGTAGCGAGTCATGGGAACCATGGTATCTCCGTGGCCGCCATACACAAACGCATGCACATCTTCGACACTCACATTAGCAGCTTGAGCCACAAAAGTACGGAAACGGGCCGAATCCAAAATTCCAGCCATCCCGATTACGCGCGATCGAGGGAACCCGCTCACTTGTTTCGCAACATAAGCCATGGCATCCAAAGGATTGGACACAACAAGCAGAATGGACTGTGGAGAGTATTTGCAAACCTGCTCGGTCACTTCGGTCACAATTTTAGCATTTGTCTTGAGTAGGTCGTCACGGCTCATGCCGGGTTTTCTCGGCAAGCCAGCTGTAATGACCACAATATCTGAATTTTCAGTGGGGCCGTAATCGTTGGCTCCTGTTACGCGGACATCGAAACCTTCGATGGGGCCTGACTGCAACAAATCCAAAGCTTTGCCCTGCGGTATCCCTTCAAGGACATCGACGAGCACGACATCTCCAAGTTCTTTACTGGCCAGCCAGTGTGCTGCGGTTTCACCGACATTTCCTGCCCCGACTACAGTAATTTTGGGTCGTTTCATATGCATTCCTCCTAGCGCCTCGGCGCTTGCTATAAGTTCACATATTTTCAATCATACGAGTAGCAAACTCTGAACACTTCACCTCTTTTGCTCCAGGCATTTGGCGAGCGAAATCATAAGTGACCGTCTTTTGCTCAATCGTCTTTTGTAAGGCATTCACAATCGTGTCCGCAACGGACTGCCATTGCAGATACTCGAACATCATTGCCCCACTCAGAATCAACGAACCAGGGTTTACTTTGTCCAGATTGGCATATTTAGGGGCAGTACCGTGAGTTGCCTCAAACACGGCGTTCCGATCGCCGATATTGGCACCCGGTGCAATGCCAAGTCCACCCACTTGGGCCGTAAGCGCGTCGCTAATATAGTCTCCGTTTAAATTGGGGGTGGCGATCACTGAATACTCATCAGGTCTGAGAAGAATCTGTTGGAACATACTATCGGCAATGCGATCCTTGATAAGAACTTTTCCCTTGGGGGTTTTTCCATTGTGTTTTTCAAAAACTTCTTCTTCAGAAATGACTTGCTCAGGAAACTCCTCTTTGGCGAGTGCATATCCCCATTCGCGGAAGGCCCCCTCAGTATATTTCATAATGTTACCCTTGTGCATCAAGGTCACACTGGGCTTGTTCCGTTTGATCGCATGCTGGATTGCCATCCGTATTAGGCGCTTGCTTCCCTCTGGGCTCATGGGTTTGATTCCAATGCCGGATTGCGGACGAATTTTCGAACCAAATTCTTTTCCGAGAAATTCGATGATTTTTTTTGCTTCTTCCGAACCGCTTTTCCATTCCACCCCAGCGTAAACATCTTCAGTATTCTCACGGAAAATCACCATGTCGACCTTATGAGGTTCTTTGACTGGGCTTGGAACGCCGGTGAAGTAGCGAACAGGACGAATGCAGGCATAGAGGTCAAGGAGTTTACGTAAAGAAACATTCAGGGACCGAAAACCACCCCCAACCGGAGTCGTCAAAGGCCCTTTTATAGCCACTCCGTGAGACTGTATGATATCTAAGGTCTCCTGCGGCAGCCAGTTTCCAGTCAAGCGGTTCGCTTTTTCACCAGCCAGGACTTCCTTCCAAACAATGGCTTTGTTGTGACCAAAACATTTTTTTACAGCGGCGTCGAACACTCTTCTGGAGGCAGCCCAAATATCAGGACCTGTTCCGTCTCCCTCGATATAGGGGATGATGGGAAAGGACGGGACCTGAACTTGGTTGGTGGTTGAGTAAGTGATTTTTTCACCGGTTTGTGCTTGTGTCATTTTTCAACCTCGACTTTATAAGGTTGGTTTTCATGATTTTTGGCCAGTAGAGCTTAGTGGCATTGATTTACCCTTGTCAACGTGCAACAAGGGCCTAAAATCTTTTACCAAAGCCCATGGTAAGCGAACTGTTACATAGAAAATGTAAGTCCTGCGAAAGTGGAATTGCTGCGCTTAATCAACAAGAAACAAGTCAGTTCCTCCAGCAAGTACCCGGGTGGGTTCCGCAGGGGGAGCGGATTGAAAGAGAGTTTCGGTTCAAAGATTTTGTACAAGCAATCAACTTTGTGAATCGTGTGGCCAAGGTTGCAGAAGATGAGGGCCATCACCCCGATTTCCAGATCCACTACAACAAAGTTACCCTCGTTTTATGGACACACTCCATTGGGGGTCTTTCTGAAAACGATTTCATTGTTGCCGCAAAAATTAACAAGCTGCTATCCTAATAAAATCTGAAAAGGTACATCCTTCCTTTTCAGGAGGGGACCCGTGAGCAAAACTAACGGGGCGGAGGTCTTATTTCTTTATGAAAGAGATTTTTCTACTGTTGTTTTTCTTAAGTGGCTTGCAGGCATGGGGCAAGCTTCTCCAGGACGAGCAAAACAATGTCGACGTTTATCAAAAATGCAATCCTTCTGTGGTCAACATCACGGCAATCACTCTAAAGTACGATTGGTTCTTTGAAATTTACCCCCAAAAAGGTGTGGGTTCTGGTGCGATTATTCGGCCCGACGGCTACATAGCGACCAATGATCATGTCATTGGTAGTGCGGTGGATGTGCATGTTACGTTGCACGACAAGAGCAGCTATACGGCCAAAGTTATCGGGCGTGATCCTGAACTGGATGTCACCGTCATCAAAATCAACGCAGGGTCCAAAAAACTGGCTGCACTGGAATACGGTAATGTTGATCTCTTATCTGTTGGGCAGAAAACTTTGGCGATCGGCAACCCGTTTGGATTGGGCGGTTCTTTAAGTGTGGGTGTCGTCAGTTCGCTTGGCAGGGACGTGCGCTCAGCCCCCAATCGCCCTGTCATAAAGGAGATGATACAAACCGATGCGGCTGTAAATCCCGGCAATTCCGGTGGCCCGCTCCTTGATAGCTCCGGGAAAATGATTGGGCTCAATACGCAGATTCTTTCCACCAGCGGAGGCAGTGAGGGCGTGGGCTTTGCCATTTCGGTCAAAACCATACGAAAAATAGTGAATGAACTCATTCAATTTGGCAAAGTTCTAAGGCCCTGGTTAGGTCTTGAGGGGGTTGGAATGAGCCAGGACTTACTTCGAACATTAAGAGTACCGCTTAAGCACGGTATGATGATTACAGGGATCTATGCCAATAGCCCAGCCGCCAAGAGCGGACTCGAAGCTGCCAATAAAGCTTTAGTGTTCGGTTTCAAAGAGATCCCGTATGGCGGAGATATTATTTATCAAATTGATAATACGGAGGTTACATCCCACCGGGACATATTGGACTATATCTTCGAAAAAAAGGTTGGTGATACTGTGGTGTTGCACTTGATGAGAGGACAAACCAAGCGTTCACTGACTGTAAAGCTCAGCCTGCCGTCGACACTGAAAAGCCAAAGTCTTTAAGTTAATCTTACGAAACCAAAGAGATCATAGTGCTAAAACCCGCTTTTCAAGAAACGATCTATCCGGTCGGCAACGTACCCGAGGCGCGCTTCTCTAAGCATGGTTTGCTGAAATCTGAAAAGACGGGATTTCGTTATCGTACGAAAACCCCATTTCTCAATTTTCTTTATGTAGCTTCGTCCGCGCTTTTCCCATTGTTTCCACAAGGTGAGCGACGACAAACGCCTCGGCAAAATGGCGGTTAGCTTGCTAGCACAGTTTTTGTCTTGCGAGATAAACTCATAAGCATTCTTGCCCTGGGGTTCCGGACGGACTTTTCTCTTGGCGGTCGCTCTTGTGGTGGATTGCTTGGATACGCTGGTTACCAGTATGGGTGGTTTTTTTTTCATTAAGCATTCCCTTGAGGGGAAAAAAATTCTCTCATTCCAACCAGCTCGCGAGCAAGACAGTCAATATCGTCTTTGGCTGACGACTTTCGATTCAATTGGAAGATAGATTTTCCCTTCTCTTGGGCGTGCTTAATAGACACATCGGTTCGAATGACAATAGGGAAAACTCGAGCCCCATTGATATCTTTTAGTTCAGCAATATGATGAAACGCGCTTTTTTCCCTCGGATCGAACTTACTCCAGACAATTAGGACATCTTGTTGAAGCTCGCCATATTCTTGCTGCATTCCTTCCAGTGAGGAGAGGGTGAGTTTCATTCCATAGAGACTAAATTCGTCCGGAGTCGTTGGAATCACAATCGTATCCGCAAAAAGAGAGCTTAAGTACGTGTTGTGATTCAAGTCGGGCGGCAAGTCCAGAATAACTACATCGTACCGGTTTCTAATGGGACCGAATAAGTTTCGGTAAAAATTTCTTGGGTTCTTTTTCCCATTGATAAGCTCCATTTCCAACCGAGCATTATCGAGAGAAGAAGGTAGAATATCCAAGAAGGGGAAAACCGGAAAGATTGCTTTTTCGATGGGACACTGGCCGGTAACCACATCGACAAATACATTTTCTGGCTGCTTAGTGAAAAAAATATACGTCGAATTGGCCTGCCGGTCGAGATCGACAAGCAGCACCCTGGTCCCCAGCTGTGAAAGCCTGAACGCGCAATTATAAGCAAGCGTCGTTTTGGACGCTCCCCCTTTTAAGCAGTGAAAAATAATATTCCTGCTTGGGTATTGAAATCCCCGTTCCTCGATAAGCCTGCGCATTTGAAAGGGCGGAATCTTCGCTTCGGTTATCGGGATGTCATCAGTCTGCAGAACGATTTGGACTTCGGAAGAATGAATACCGTTGGACATGGGCTTACGCCTCTGGATGATTGGTATCGCAAATCGCGACAGGAACTAATTTATCCGAAACCAAATACAAGTACAATGTTGATTTGCCGGTCAGAGCGCTAGTACTAACGGTTACCGCGAGCGAAAGGCAATATGAGGCTAGTTTGGGGAAGCAGAATCCGCGCAATTTCCTCTTTGAATTTCACAATAGACTCAGAATCTATACTGCCTATTGCGTCAATTCCTTGAGGAGCATTGCGGCCTATCCACAGAATGGGTGAGTGAGGAAATTTTTTGAGAAATCTTTTTATCCACGGTTCCACATTTTTGGATTTTCCAACATCTTCGAACAAGCATACTGCGGAATAGGGAAACAAACCAAAAGTCCGCTCCAAGAAATGAGCGGGATTAAGGGGACAAATTGCTTTGTGTCCGGGCAATTCCTCCACAGCCTGCATACAAAGCTGCCTGGTAACTCTATTTTTAGTAAGCACCAAGATCTTATAAAATGCGGGTGGCGTGAACCCTCGATTTCGAAAGGTGCCACGTGCAATGAAGAGGCTGCGCCGTTGTTGATTATCGTCTGCGTAATGAACTCCCACTTTGCCCGATTTACATGAGATGGTTAAGGTTCGAGATACTCCTCGACCTAAATCCTGAGCTGTGATTCTTGTGCTTTGGTCTTGTGTCCAGTGTTTCAGTGTTTGAATAACTTTTTCCTTGTACTGGCTTAAGCCGAACGCTTTCACTTCAATTTCTTCGGCTTGAGCAAGGCTTTTTTCCCGCAGCGTGTTCCATACGGTGTCCAGTAGGCGCTTAAATTCTTTTTGCTCCTCTTCGCTATCAACAAAAACAATGCCACAGGTCTGCTGCCCGACAGGTGACATAATGACAACGATTTCGCAATTTATCTTCATTTTAACAACGATTGGGGCCCTGAAGAGGTAGGCACCTTGATGAACGATTTGAATGGATTCTTCCATGTTTATTATTATAACCCGGATTTCGTTTTCACGTTTCGACGCAAAGTTTTATGCCTGTTTGACGAGATCCTTCGGGCCTACGGCCCTCC
>JACQOU010000083.1 GCA_016207775.1 Deltaproteobacteria bacterium | reverse complement strand
TGCTGGCGATCCTGCAGTTCAATCCCCTTTTTTAGAAGCTCATTTCGGATGGCATCCGCAGCGCTAAAATCTTTTCTTTTTCTGGCTTCCGCTCTTCGTTGAATCAATTCTTCAATTTCAATTCGATTAATCCCCCGCTCTTCGAGGATAGCGGTCCGCAAGTTATTCAAAAAAACTTGGCTGTTTTCTCCGAAAATATTTAATACGCCAGCAAGACGAGATAGGTTATCAATAAAGTTGTTCAACAGCTCTTTGCTTTTGATTGTCGGCTTAAAAGTCTTGCGATCAACATAAGCATTGATTGCACGGACGTAATCAAACACATAACCCAGCACCTTGGCGGTATTGAAGTCATCTTCCATGGCCTTTTGCCAATCACTGAGAAAGGACCGATCGATTAGTTGAAGGGCATTTTCTTCCGGACAGGAACCCGAACCCGCCGCGTCGGGCAAGCCTACGATTTTTTCACATTTCGCCACGGCATTATAATAACGATGAAGCGCTGCCTGACTGCTTTTTATTTGCCGCTCAGAAAAGTCTATTGCAGACCGGTAATGCCCGGCCAGCAGCATAAATTTCAGCGTTTCTCCCGAATAACGCTTGATGAAGTCCCTGGTTAAAATAATATTTCCCAACGACTTTGACATTTTCGCGTTATCCCAATTCAACAAGTTGTTGTGCATCCACGTTTTGACAAAGGGCACTCCAGTAAAGCCTTCCGCTTGCGCGATTTCGTTCTCATGATGGGGATGGATAAGATCCATCCCTCCGCCATGGATGTCCAAACATTGCCCAAGGTACTGCATGGACATTACTGAACATTCAATATGCCAGCCCGGCCTGCCCATTCCCCAAGGACTTTTCCATGCTGGCTCATCACTCGATTTTTGTGGTTTCCACAGACTAAAGTCCAAAGGATCCCTCTTTTTCTCTCCAGGATCCACCCGAGCGCCTGCCAGTAGATCATCCAGATTCTTGCCAGAGAGCTTTCCATAGGACGGAAATTTGCGTACTGAGAAAAGCACTTCGCCATCGGCTGTGACGTATGCAAAACCCTTGCTGACTAATCCCTCGATCATTTGAATGATGGGCCCAATGTGTTCGCTGACACGGGGGCAAATACTCGGAGTACGAACCCCCAATGAATTCATGTCTACCTCAAACTCCGCAATAAATTTGTCAGCAATCTCCTTCCAACTAACTTTTTCCTCTCTTGCCCGATTAATGATTTTGTCGTCAACATCAGTAAAGTTTCTAACGTAAGTGACTGCAAAACCACTGTGCTCAAAAAAACGCCGGACCACATCGAAAAAAACGTTTGGGCGCGCATTCCCAATGTGAATGAGTCCATATACCGTTGGACCACACACATACATTCCGACCTTGCCTGGAGTTAAGGGAATAAATGGTTCTTTTTTCCCAGATAACGTGTTTGTTATGGATAGCATTAGCCCTTACGCTCA
The DNA here is from genome assembly GCA_016207775.1 of Deltaproteobacteria bacterium. Classification (GTDB taxonomy): domain Bacteria; phylum Bdellovibrionota; class FAC87; order UBA2466; family UBA2466; genus JACQOU01. The sequence goes on along the minus strand of JACQOU010000083.1, from coordinate 3,130 downwards.
CGAACGGTCACTACAGCATGGGCGGCAATTGCTTTTCTCGCACCGATATCACCCAAGCCCTCATGCGTCTTTGCTTTCACGCTAACGCTTGAAAGCTCAATCCCGAACAGTTTTGCAATATGTTCTCTGATTGGGTCGCGGTGAGGCGCTATCTTAGGCTCTTCCAAAATCAAGACAGCATCACATTGGTATATTTCCCATCCCATGCTGTGGATGCGCTCGATGATGGAAACCAAAAATTCAGAACTACTCCGATTCTTGTTTTCCGGCTGATTATCGGGAAACCATTCGCCGATATCACCCAGGGCTAAAGCTCCCAAGCAGGCATCTGCCAATGCATGCAACAGCACATCACCATCCGAGTGAGCTTCCACACGATAAAAACATCCGACAGCCACGCCGCCCACCGGAATAGATTGATTGTGTATGGTAGGAATTAATCGGTGAATGTCATATCCGATGCCGGTTCGCATTTTCTCACTTCCTCGGAGTCCTCGGAGCCCAGTAATGAACGAAGAGTTTCAATTTCAAATCCGTATGTCAACTTGATGTTTCGAACATCGCCTTCAAAGACACCGACAGGAATCCCATAGTACTCACACACGGAAGCGTCGTCGGTAAACTCATGACCTTCCAGGGATTTTGCCTTATCAATAAGCGATTTTATGACGCTAAATTCAAAAACTTGCGGGGTTTGCACATGGTAGATCTCTGTCCGATTCAGCGTCTCGACCACTTGATCGTTACGGATTTGCTTGAGCGTATCGCGGGCTGGGACAACAGGAACCCATGCACCGTAGGAACGGTCTAGCAATGCAGTTTGTACACGAGCCAGTAAAAGACTGGGAAGGATGGGCCTGCACGCATCGTGGATTAAAACCCTCGTAGGGGGAGTTGAAACGCATTCAATCGCGTCCAATGCCAACCGAGAGGAATCCAACCGCCTGGAACCGCCAGCAATCACGCGGATTTCTCTTGGGTCCAGCACAGAGCAATGCAATTGAATGAGTTCTTCTGCAAGCTCTAGATGCTCTGGAGGAACAACAAAGAAAAATCGTCGTATACAATCAAGCGATTTAAGCGCTTTCAGAGCGTACAGGAAGACTGGTAACCCAGAGATCCGACTAAATTGCTTAGGGATGGAAGCATTTAATGATGAGCTGAACCGTACACCCTGGCCGCCCCCAAGCAGAACCGCATCAATTGTAAGCATACAAAAAACTCATAGGAGACGCGCGAATCTAGGTGCCAAAAATTGTCTCTAATTCCTTTTCGACGTCTTTTTCTTCAACCTGTTGAGCTAAAGACAACTCCTTTACCAAAAGCGTTTTAGCCTGATCAAGGAGTTTGCGCTCTCCGAAAGACAGGTCCTTGTCGTGTTTCAAGAGGTACAGCTCACGCAAGACCTCTGCAATTTCTTGAACCTGGCCTGTATGGATTTTCTCCATATATTCACGATAGCGTCGGTTCCATGTCTGATGATCAAGAGCGGATGTATCCCGACGCTTTAAAATTTTGTAAACCTCTTCAACCTCTTTTTGCTTGATGATGGGTCGAAGACGATTTTGTGATGTATCAGTGGGTACGAAAACCTTCTTGGGAGCGCCGTTATCTTGAATCTCAAGAATATAGAAACTCTGCTTTTTACCCGGACTGAATTCACGCTCTTCTATGCCCCTAACAACACCAACGCCATGAGAGAGATGAACCGCATTATCACCCACTTTGAACTGATGCATGTGTGTCACTCGCCTCTTTAAAGTAAAAAAACTTCTGGAGACATGCTTATAGCACATTTTAGATTTCATTGCAGTAGCTTTGATGGTATTGTTTTGCACTTTTGAATTTTACCCCAGGGTCCAATGGTAAAGAAACGTCGTTCTTTCAACAAGTTATCGCTGCCGACTTTGCTGCTAGCCTCTCAATCCCCACGGCGCAGGGACCTTCTCAGTTCAGCTGGCTTACGCTATCAACAAATGATGCCGACTATCCGGGAATGCACGGCTGAAGGGCATCCGCCCGCTCAGGTTGTGGAATACAATGCTAGAGTAAAAGCCGAGGATGCGCTCAAAAGAAAAAAGTCTAAAAACGTAATAGCCATTGGAGCAGACACCTTGGTCGTTATTGACGGACAAGTGTTGGGAAAACCCAAGACAAAACGAGATGTGGTCGCTAGCCTAAAAACGCTGTCCGGAAGAACTCATGACGTCTTGACCGGGCTTGCGTTAGTCTCGCCCCATTTTGGATCCCGCATTGTCACCGTAAAGAGTCGAGTAACTTTCCGGAAAATCTCTTTGAAAGAAATGGTTTTGTACGCACAAACACAAGAGCCTTATGACAAAGCGGGCGCTTACGCGGTACAGGGTCTGAGCTCAATATTCATTAAGAAAATCGACGGACTTTACACCAATGTGATGGGCCTTCCCATGGAAGTTCTTTTTGATGAGCTGGAGAAATTAACGGGCATTCCGCCTTTTTATTGGGCCTCAAGTGCGTGATCCTTACGAAAACTTTTCAGTTATCCGAGAGAAAATCCGCCAAGCTGCAGGACCACACCGTTTCATTACTGTCTTGGGCGTCACCAAAGGGCAAAGTGCAGAGCGTGTTCAAGCAGCGGTAAGTGCAGGCGTAGAAATACTCGGAGTCAATTATGTTCAAGAAGGCGAGCAGCTCCAAAGGCAAATAAAAGATTGCGTGCAATGGCACTTCATTGGCCACATACAAAGCAGGAAAGTAAAATACTTGGGTCAGTACTCCTGTGTGCAAAGCATCGATCGGATAAGCGTTGCCACAGCATTGAATGAGAAACTGGCAAACAACCGCAAACTCCCTGTCTTGATTGAAATCAATATCGGAAATGAACAGCAAAAATCGGGAGTGCTACCCGAAGCAATCGAACCTTTCGTTGAAGCTTTATCTCGACTGCCCAATCTGCAGCTCAAAGGATTCATGTGCATGCCGCCGGCTCTTGAGCCACCCATCCTTCGAGCATCTTTCTTCAAACAAATGAGAAAGATTTTCGAAATATTCGAGAAGCCTCACGGCCTGCAGATCTTATCAATGGGCACAAGCGACGATTACCTGATAGCGGTTGCGGAAGGGGCTACTATGGTACGTTTAGGAACCTGCC
>JACQOU010000082.1 GCA_016207775.1 Deltaproteobacteria bacterium | reverse complement strand
CGGCTCTCGGCTAAGTACTGAAAGCACTCCTCGTCTCTTGAAAATCTTCTGCGAAACTCTGCCAAAGTTCTTGGGAAGTCCGGCCTTGCCATCCGGACTTTCTGCCATACCCACTAACGGGAGTCAACCGGGCAAGCATCTCACAGATTTAAGGGAAAGGAAAATCGCAATTTCAACTCACGTGGATGAAAAGGGCTGGATATGCGTCCACTACGAAGACAATGCTTGCGGAATGAACAAAGAGACCCTGGCGCGTCTTTTTGATCCCTTTTTCACTACTAAGGATGTTGGAAAAGGAACTGGTTTGGGAATGTCCATCGCTTACAGCATTATGAAACGGCACAAAGGCAGAATTGAAGTCATAAGCACGCCAGGTCACGGCTCCCGCTTTGCATTGTATTTTCCACAAGCCAAGAAACAGATGATTCCCGAAGCGGACAAGGGGGATGAGCAACAGATGCTTATCACAACCATTCCAAATACCGCTATTCTTATTGTCGATGATGAGAAAATAGTAACCGAACTATTGCGCGACTATTTGGGCAAGGAGTATCAACTGGAAATTACCAATAATACCCAGGAAGCGCTCTTGCTTATTGAAAGAAAGAAGTACGATTTGATTCTTACCGATCTTAAAATGCCAAAATTCTCTGGAAATCAAATAATCCAGCACGCAAAGAAGTATCAACCCGATACTCCTGTCATGCTTATGACCGGCTGTTCCAGTAAAGACGAAATAATGTCCAATGCAAGACACTTTCCAAATGTCTGCATTTTATATAAACCGTTTGAAAGCCCAGATTACATTAAGCAGCTAATCCAAAAGACATTATCGGCGCGGAACCAAAAGGCTGCTTGAGGAGACAGGAACAATGCCCCCGAATCCGGAACAAGCAGAAACAAAAAAAACAATTCTTGTCGTCGACGACGATGCTCAGGTGCAACAACTTATTCGCAGCTATTTGAACACGGAAGGCTTTGAGGTCGTTACAGCCTGTGATGGCAACGAATGTATGAAAATTCTTGAATCGCATAGCCCCGATCTTATTCTTTTAGATTTGCGAATGCCCCACATGAATGGCATTGAGGTCCTGGAGAAATTGAAAAAGATGAAATGTAGTTTTCCCGTCATTGTCGTCAGTTCAATGGGAGAACAACATTCCGTGAAGCAGGCTATCGCGCTAGGAAGTAATGACTTTATCGTAAAACCGTTCGATCTCCAGTTATTAAGACAGAAAGTGGATCTTCAATTAATGAAACACACCGTTACGGAAAAAATGCTGGATTTGAGCTTTCGGTGCCTGGTTCAAATTCTGCAATATTTCAATTCGGAACATAAGCAAACGACCCCGATAGAAGGCAGCCAACAGCTTGCAACCGAAAATTTTGAAACCTATCGAAGAACAACCGCAACTCTGGATTTACTCCTGCTGATTCACAAATCTCTTCCGTGGCCAGAGGTGATACACACCAAATACCCCGAGTCCAGAACCAAAATAAGGGCCTATACCCGGCACAACGATCGGTGGGACCTTATATGGCCAGTAGAAAATTCCGGTGAAATGCAAAAACTTTGGAGAGTTCATTTAAGACTGCAGCTACTGGAAGCCATCTCATCCAAAAAGTCCGTCTCAGGTTCTGGCTAGCATTCTTCCAGGTGTTTTACCTTCTGCCTTCTTAAATTTAATGCTACTGCCAATTTTTGCACCTCTGTAAGAAACTTGTACAGGAAACTTATGCATTTTGCTTTGAAATCGCTGGCACATCACTTGCTTAGTAATGATACAAGGGAAGGCGGTAGGTGGCTGTGGCCAGTTGGCTTCAAACAATAACAATCTTGCTGATTGCGACTGCAATTCGGGTACTCGCAAATCCTAGTGCAGTCGGGGCATCTTCATTGTCCGATTGCTCGATGTTGGAGGACATCCGAACAGCGAGAATATTGAGAAAGCCTGAAAAGCTGGCAGATCGTTCGACTCCCAGGACCCCGTCATTAGGCAACGCAAATGCTCTCGTTGACGAAGTAGTGCCACGCGGTTGGCGAGTACATGATGAACTTCGTTCCTCTCTGGCTGCAGCATTCGATCCAAAGACCCCTGCCGATAGCCTTCAACAGCACGCGGGAATACAAGTGTTCAGGGTGCTCGAGTATATCAATGGACACCGTGACCGATTTGCATCACACAGCGATCTCGCAAATTTTTTTAGAAAAGCTGACGAATTTCTTAGGGGTAGGCTGATGGGTCATGAATGGGATAAAAGCTCATCCTGGCTTGATCCTTCTTTGGGTTTTGATCCTGACAACGGACGCGGCGATTACGATCCACCCTTGGCAGGACTCTTAAATCCCCGGAACAGCAAATCCTATCTACCACTATTCACAAATCCAAGACCCGAGTGATTGGAATCCCACAAGTGCCCGTTGCTCCTATAAGGGTTACTAACCCATCACCGCTTGCTTTTTGAGTTCCACAATTTGATCCCGAAATTCAGCCGCTTTTTCAAACTCGAGATCTTTTGCCGCCTTTTTCATGAGCGTCTCCAAGCGGCCAATTTCTTTGGGAAGATTTTTGGGATCGACCTGGTAGCGGGCTTTTTTGTCTGCAATTTTTACATCCAGGTAATCCATGGATTCCAATTGATAGAGCGGTCCTTGGATATTCTTCACAATAGATGCCGGCGTAATTCCATGCTCGCGATTGTGCTTTTCCTGCACTTGTCTTCTTCGCTCGGTTTCTTTGATAGCGAATTCAATAGCTGCTGTCTTTTTATCCGCATAGAGAATCACTTTCCCCTCAACGTTTCTGGCTGCTCGCCCAATAGTCTGCACAAGAGAGGTGGGACTGCGCAAAAACCCTTCTTTATCT
>JACQOU010000076.1 GCA_016207775.1 Deltaproteobacteria bacterium | reverse complement strand
TTCTTGTTCTATGCACTTTTGCAAGAGCTGAGCAATCTCAGCAAATGATGTATTCAAAAGGACACTTAGGGATGAATGCTCTTTCCATCATTCTTGCGAGGGGAGGCAATTCCAGAAATCGGATTGCTTTTTTGGGGGGCGTTAGAACGGATTATTACCCCTCAAATGTACTCGGAATCTTTGTTGGGGGTGATTTCACCTCGCGAGGAACGGAGCTCATGTCCGGCGAAACGGCGAGTGCTTCTTTTACTGATTGGATAGGCGGGCTGGCCCTCCGGCACAGTTCTCTGATTTTTTCAGAAAGTTCAAAATCTTTCAGTCATTTCGGTCCTTACCTTTCAATTCCGCTTGGGCCGCTTAAAGCAGGCTCGGTAGAAATCCAACAAAGCCAGATTTCTATTGGGGCATATATCGACACTGAACTGCTCTTCCCGATTGGGGATCCTTGGCTTTTGGGACTAAAAATATGGGCAAAAGCTGGGTTAACCGATAGCTTTAAGCAATCGGAGCTCTCCCAGCTTAGGAGCATCGTAGAAACCGGGCTTGGAATTTGTGTCAGTTACTAAACCCCTGACAAGGTCCTAATGCAACCGGGGTGTCTGAAGAAGCGATTCAATGAACTCCTGGTATGAAGAGCCCGAATAATAAACCTCAATGGGTCCTGTTTGCGGCGACATGACAGCACCGTAAGTGGGTTGCACGTGTGGCAGCCCAAGGCAGTGCCCCAGTTCGTGAATGGCGACGGCTTTGAGCAAGGAAAGTCTGAGACTTCGGAGAAGGGTGATAGTACAGCCTGAAAGGCTCATTTCTGCGTGGCCCTGTTCAGAAGCATTGTTTAATTCGTCGGCGAGATGAATCGAAATTCGATAGCCGTCTCCAGACTCTGACACCAAAGTTCGTCCGGCATCCTCATTGAGCTTGGAAAAAACTGAGACGACAGCCTCTTTTTGCTCGGGCGAAAAATTCTCAAACCCATCTATCCGGTAAGGTTCTTGTTTCGAGCAACCAACGAACCAGGCAACCAAAATAACCGGCATCAGAACTAATTTTACGTCAACGGACAGCATGAAAACCGCTTGTATACTCGTGTCAGCTCCACTTGAACAAATCTGACCGCTAATAGTGCAGCTCCTGTGCCACTGGAGCCGTTGTTATCTAACAAGCTGGTATTGCACGGTAGTTTGCAAAAAGGATCTTGAGCAAGCGGTTTTTCAATAGTCAAAAACATGAAAAAGGATTGGTCGTTTTTTATTTCCCGTATCCAATAACTTGAAATGATTGAATTTTTAATGTGGTGTCCGGACAAAAACATTGTCACTAAAAGCACAATTGCTCGCTATACGTTCCCCTGTTTTATGACGATAAAAAAAATGTCAAATCGTGAGAAACTTATGCCTAACGCCTCGCCAAAAACACAACTGCAAGCGAGCGTGGTTCCGCGTTCCTTAGTCAACTTACTCACTCCCGTGCTAATCCGAACGCTTTGCCCACTGCTTAAGTCGGAGATTCTTTTCGGCGAAATTGAACACCCCGATTATCCAACTCAGTTTCCGATTTGGTGCGAGCAGCCTTTTCGCGGAGATGTCACCGGAGTGTTGGGGTTGGGAAGTGATAAGTACACGCTTCGCAGTGTAGCGGCTAACATTGATCCGAAAAAAGAAATGAGAGGAGCGGATATAACGGCCGCGATTCTGCTTTTCCTGAAAAACCTTTCAAGAGAATTAAAAAATTACTTCTGGGAAGAAGAGTTGCAGTGTGTTTTCGGAAGCGAGCCCGCTGTTACTGAAAATTACGAGTTACAATCTCCGGCTGATCCGTTTGTGATCTGCCCGGTGGAGACAAAGTTTGGGGTACTGAAAGTGCTCATTTCAATGTCTCAGGCTTCTTACGATGTGGTGGAAGAACGATTTGGGGCTGGTCCAACGGATGCGCGGAGGATTCGCGTTTTCGGATCGCAAATTGATTCACTTTCCACGCACGTCAAAAAGCTTGAGGAGCTTGAATCCAGGCTCTTACTTGGACCTCACGTCCGCGCTGAAATGCGGTCTGAAATTAAAAAACTAAAGAGGTTAGCTCATCATCTGAAGTCAGAGCCGCTCGAAATGCTGTTTGCTCCGGCAAGACGGTTGGCGAGCGAAATCGCCAAACAGCAAGGTAAGCAGATTCAATTTTCAACATTTGGAACGGGATTGCCGCTTGATAAATCGCTGCTCGGACATTTGTATCAGCCTATCTTACATGTTGTGCGAAATGCGGTGGATCATGGCATTGAAACTCCATCCGAAAGGGAGCGCGTAGGAAAGCGGGCTTGCGGGCAAATAAAGTGCTTGGCTGGATTTCACTCCAATGGTCTTCGTCTCATCATCAGTGATGACGGGCGAGGTTTGGATGCGGTTCGCATTCGAAATCGAGCGCTCGCTTGTGGGTTAATCAGCCAAGAACAGGCAGGTCATACACTTTCTTCAGAACTATTTACATTTATTTTCCAGCCGGGCTTTTCCACGCGCGAGCATGCTGACGCCATTTCAGGAAGGGGGCTTGGCCTGGACATCGCGAGAAAGGAGATTGAATCAGTCGGTGGGTCCGTTCGAATCCTCTCAAGCTCGCACCACGGTACCTCTTTTGAAGTGTTTGTGCCATTGAACGAAGACTTAAGTCCCAAGAAAATGGCGCCAACCGATCACTCGCAAGCATCCAATACTGCGGAAGACGAAAGGGCGACACTTCTTGATGAATTGGCTGATTATTTTGATCGATTGACTCGGGCGTTGTCTGCTTTTGAAAACGAAAATGCCATCTCCGCCGCCTATGAGTCCTACCGCTTGGTTCATTCGATAAAGGGTGCGGTTGGCTTTCTGGGTTGGAACCGAGTGGCTGCCTTTGCCCACCATTATGAGGAACTTCTTAAAGCTATTTCTGAAG
>JACQOU010000079.1 GCA_016207775.1 Deltaproteobacteria bacterium | reverse complement strand
CCCAAAGCTTTTTGTCGGCGGCGTGGCACATCCTGATTTTCTTGTTGAAAATCATGAACGATTTATTCATTGCCTCGGCATCGAGTCACCGGGATTGACGGCGTCACTTGCTATCGGGCGTGCAGTTAACGGTCTGCTCAACGAATGTCTTTAGGCTGTTGCAGGGGAGACAGTTCTGCTTGAACCTTTGCCAACAGATTTCTCATGGCTGCCGGCAAGACGCGGTTTCGTGGATATATCGCCGTAATTTCGTAAGGTGCGTTCCAGTCTTTCGGATGTCGGATGGTTTTGATTCGTCCGTCCGACCTGGAAATAACCCAATCTGGCAGAAATCCCCAAGACTCGGAAAACACCATCTTCTCAATGGCCACGTCATAGCTATCGTAATAACAAGTGATTCGAGGAGAAATGTGAAATTTTTTCAAGACAGGATGTGTGGCGCAAACCTCGATGCCCTGAAACGCTTTTGGCATGAGGGCAGGATACTTCGAAATATCATTTGACCATTTTGTTGCGGCCTTTGAAGTTGAGCCCAAAAGAGCGTGCTCCTTTCTGGCGCAGATGAAGAGCTGTCCCGTCGATAACTCATGTCTCTGAATATCAGGATTGTCAACGGGACTAAAGCAGATACCCAAATCAATCTCCCCATTTGCCGCTCCTCTTACGACATCTGCCGATCGGAGCGTGAAAATCTCTCCAGATATTTTAGGGCTTTCAGCTTGAAGAGCAGCCCAGGCTGGAGTGAGTAACTTCGAACATAAAAAATGGCTTGCAGCTATTCGAAAATATCCCCGATGTTGAACATCATCGGAAGAGATATCCTTTTTCAGTGTTTCGATTTCGTTCAACAAGCCCTCAACCCGTTCTTGCAAGAACTTGCCGTGAGTAGTGAGAAATATTCGTCGGCCCTGCTTTGTGAAAAGTTTTCTACCGAATTCTTCCTCAAGCTGAGTGATACCGTGGCTGATGTTACTTGGACTGGTGCCAACGATTTTGGAGGCTTTTCCAATGTGTTCTTGTTTAGCCGTTTCAATAAAATACTTCAGGTGGTCTATCTTCATAATCATTCTAATTTATAGAACGGTTTCATTCGAAACAAGCCACTTTTTCTATTACAAGAAGTAGACGATCCTGACTGCAGGTGAAAAAACAAATAGGAGGTCAGATATTATGAAAAGAAAAGCTTGGTTGCCCATTCTCTGGATCGTCGCATTGCAAAGCCATGCAGTGTTTGCGGGAGGTGTTGGTTGCTTTATGACTTCTGAATATCCCAAATTACATGAAGCCGTCGTCACTAAAAATATTGACGAAATACGACTCCTCGGAACGGAGATTGAGCGAGTACTTCATCAGGAGTTGGAGTACTGCCAGCATGGTTCGTACTGTTACTGGGGAGCTGAGGAAGTTCCACATTTGGGAAATATCATTAACGCTCTGCACAACTTGGTGACTGCGACCTCCCCATCCGAGATTACAATACACTATACTGCATTGTCCCAGGGTATGTATGGATTTTGCCGGATTGTGCGCTGGTGGCAGGATATGTGGACGTTATATAAATGCCACGACGTTACGCCCGGCGTTTGGGTTCAGCCTGAGCACGAGACGATGACAATTCCGTACGATGGGCACAATTGTGGCTCCGTCCCCTGGCCAGCGCAGCGAGATTGAGTTCGTCGCTGACGCTGTCCCTTTTAAAATGAACTTTGCAAAAGCACATGTGGAGAATGTTATGAAATACATCCTGGCACTTTTGATCACTATCGCAACAACGGCCGTGGCCGGTGAAAAAACTGTCTGCCATGTAAAAAATGCCTACCCCCACCCCACCGTGGAAGGAAAAGACGTTACAATCACCTTCGAAGGGAGCGGGTGTTCTTTAAAAAGGGTGCATGCCGATCCAGGTAATGGGATGATTGTTGATTACAGGCTCGAAGAGCTGGTTATTAACGACAAGGCATGCATGTATTTGGCTATGGGTTCTAGTGGCAATTCTGCGGGAGTTGTTGACTACTTTGGCTGGGGGTCGGAGGCAAAAATTTATGTGCACCTTAAGGGTGTCTGGCAATTCTTCTCAGACACTGAAAACTGCCGCGAAATCCAGGATTGATGCCGCGAGAAGGGGATCAGCTATGAATAGGAAACTCTGGCTGTTGGTTGCTGTAGGTTGCTTGGAGTGCTTTTCCTTTTGGGCCGCGAACGCATACCCCAATTCTAACAGAGCACGAAGTCGAGTGGTTTGGATTACTCAGAAGGGAGCTGCCCTTGGCTGGGACGATAAGGCGTGGGATCAGCGTGCCAACGGAAGCATCGTTGCCAGTATGCTCGAACAGTCAGTTCGTGCCTTGGCCGGCCAAGCAACGATTAAGGACGCATGGGACTATTTGTTCATTCAGCATAACAATGGTTCTGATTACAAAGCAGGCGAGAAAATTGCAATTAAGATCAACAATAACAATCATTGCTCTTATCAGCATACAACCGATCATTGTCCTTTGCCGCAGGTTCTTGTTCCATTGTTGAGCCAATTAATAAACCATAAGGGGGTTCAGCAATCCGACATCACTATCTTTGACGTCTCGAGAGGTGTGCCAGATTATATTGTCGATACCGTGAAAAGGATTTTTCCTTTTGTTAGATTCGGTGCCGCAAACCATTGCTCCTCTCAGACCGTTTTTGGTGCGAAGCTGTCCCAGGATTTGGTTAATGCCAAATACCTCATTAATATGCCCCTTCTTAGAACTCACTTCATGGCTGGGGCTACGT
>JACQOU010000097.1 GCA_016207775.1 Deltaproteobacteria bacterium | reverse complement strand
GATGAAAGCTAATCGTTCTGGAATTGACGAGTGCCAACTGGTCCCAGGGGTTTTCCCGGCACTGAAAGTCCGTATCGGCACCAGCCAGATACCCGGACGTTTCATTCTCAGTGGATCAGTCCGGTTTACAAGCCGGAGAGCGATTCGGGAGTCGCTGACCGGCAGAATCTCGAATCTGGAATTATACCCCTTCGTCCTGACTGAAATCGAAGGGGAACCCAATAGCTCCTTTCTGTTCGAGGCCCTACAGGCAACCAGAATGGAAAGTCTGTTCGATATCGCTGAAAGGGCTCGCTCACAATACGGGTTAAGAACCAAAGAGATTCTGAAATACCTTGAACATGGGGGGCTTCCGGGGCTCTTTCACATCCGCGAGCGAAATACCCGCAACAACCTTCTTCGGGATCTGACGGAAACGATTTTAGACAGGGATCTGCGATTGGTTTACCGAACCAGTTTGCCCTATCAACGCATTCACGACTATTGCGCCGCTTTGGCATTTTCTCCGCTGCAGATCATACGGCCCGGTTCCTTGCGAAAGAGTCTTCGGATCGCCGAATCGACTCAACAACATCTCTTGTACGCCCTCGAATCGGTTTTTTTGATTCGCCGGATTCCCGTGGAAGGCGATTATCAGGGCGATTTGTTCTGGTTCGAGGATCAATGCGAACGAAAGCACTTCGCGTCTTCCATGTCATCCGATGACGAAGACTGGATCACGTTAATCTATCGCAATGCGCGCGCCCAGTTCAATTATAGAGTGGGAGAGCATGCCCAGTATTTTCATTACAAAACGCGCGGAGGGGCACAGGTCCCATTGGCCATCCGAACCAGCCTCGGTGTTTTGGGGATTATCTGCGTCCGATCGCACGCGGATATCAGTCTCTCACTGAAACGTTCAGCGGACAGCTTTTTAAAACGCTACAACCACTCCAAGGTACTCTTCTTGACGCGTGAAGGGAACAAATCCGAAGTATTCAATGATCGTCTGGCTCTCTTTCCTGTCCAGGCGGCGCTGTTTTAAATGCGTCCGATTCGAGTCGATGGTGACCGAATAGTATTCGTTGAAGATGGATGTGTTTCACAAGCTCAAGTGTTTTTTTAATTTCCTTTCTTGGTTGACAGCGCCAGGAGCTCAGAAGTAACAGTCTCAAGCATTAGAATATTTGCCGACGTGGTAGAGGTTTCGGGTTGGAGTGGAAGAGCAACTTCTTTTCACACCGGTAGAGCAAATCAAGAAAGGTTTCCAAAATGCCACGATTAATATTGTGTTTAATTTTTATGGTCGTCGGGCTTATCGCGATGGGAGCAGAGGAACAGGTGTCTCCCTCGAAGGGACTTCCAATCGTTGAGGCTCGAATGGTCCCGGGCGAAGACAAAGGTTGGTTTATCGTTGAGATTCTATCCGATAAGGTCTTATTGCAGCCAAAGTTGCAATATATCCTGGGCGATTGGGAAACGTTTTACGAACCGAACAAAGACAATGGCAAATTCACTTATCGGGCAAAGCGTTGGTACTCCCCCACTGCAAACACCTTAGTGACACTTCAGACTCTTTCTGTGGATAAGAAATTCGAGTTAGTAACAAACTTTGCTATCCGGCAGTCCCATTTGGATTCTCAGTCTCCTATTCTACTCGAGCTTTCAGGTAGAACCACATGCGAGGATGTGAATAGGATAGCTAAAAAGGATCCCGTTCTCCATATGATCAATAAGATTAGAGCTCGGTTTGGCTTGCGTGCCCTCATTCATGACCCCGGTTGTTCTGAAATATCGCGGAGAAACAACTACAGCGGTCGTGCACACGGATATATGGTGGGTTGTTGTGGTCAGACCTGGGCAGGGACTACGGATGCAGAGAGTGCTGTTAACATGTGGCTGAATAGCGGCGATCATCGAGATATTATTCTAAGCCCAGGGTTGACATACGGAGGTACCCACCAGGGAGGTTCTGGTACGACGTTTAGTGGTCGATAAGGCTTTGGTTCCCCTCTGTAAAGCGGAGAAGCAAGACATAGAAGGAGTTTCACGTGGATACTATTGGAAAACAAGAAGTGCTCGAGCAGTCATTGCGTTTGACCCAAACAGACTTGAAGATTTTTTCTCACTGACAAAGGGAAATGCATTACTCAAATTGTGAAAGATCGTTCTCTTTTCTCTTAAATTTCCATGGGGTATTCCCCTTCTGTCTTGAAGACATTGAATGACTGGGTGTATAATAACTCTTACGGAACATCGTTCTACTGAGTATAATCACCTCCGCATACAAAATTTCTGTCCGACTCCAGAAGGTGAACGTTTTATGGGAAACAGCGCGTCCGTTAAAGGAGGTTGGTCATGAAATCTAGTCAAGTGTTTCTTGTCTCTTTTTTGTTTATTCTGGGCTTTCTCAGCTCCCATGCCAGCTTTGGAGAAGATAACAAAGTGGCAATCGGGGTTACTACGTATCAGGTCATTTCCAATCCGGACGGTACTTACTCACTTCTTAATGAGGAAACCTGCCCATCTGCCCCCGTTGGTATGCAAATCTCCATCGACGGAGACGAATTTACGGTAGCTCCTTCCAACAATGATGACGCCACACCCTGCTTTATTTTTGTACCCGTGAGGCGAATTGATGCCTCAGCGCTCGAGCCACAGAAGTTAGAGCCCACTTCCAGTCCTGTGCCGGCGGGTGTCTATATGCCGATCCGTAACAAACCTGAGCCTCAACCCTCGCCACAGCCAACCGGTGCATATATGCCCATAAGATAGCCCATCTTCAATACCTGTCACCGAGAATCGCTGCAATCCAATTGCCAAGCTTAATTGTTTCAGCTTACGATCGTTTTTTTGGTTTTCTCTTGGATATGCTCCCAAGAAAAATTTACATAGCTATGTTGGGTGGATACGCATTGGGGATAGTTACAGCAATGTTATCTGCTGGCTGGGGGTTAAGTAATACCAACATTTCCCCCAAAAAATTTAACAACAACCATGAAAAGCGAAGCGGAATGCGCCATCTGGTTAACCCGCTCCTTGATTGTCCTGCATGGTCGTCTTCCAATTCGCAAATTTTTCTCTATAGGCCTTTGAGAAAAAATATTGAGACCATGATTGCGAATGCGACCAAGGAAGGAAAAATCCTTGAAGCATCAGTATATTTTCGCGACCTAAACAACGGCCCCTGGTTTGGCATTAACGAGGACGCACCAGTACGATTAGGAAGCCTTCTGAAGGTCCCTTTGGTTATGGGGTATCTCAAGGCGGCTGAGACGCGCGCGTCACTACTATCGGTTCGGTTGGCGCTAAACGATCCTTCCCAACTCAAACTCTATGATGTGCAAGGTATCAAGTCTGAAAAAAAACTTGAGGTGGGTAAAACGTACACAATTGAGGAGCTACTTAAGCGCTCGATTATTTTCTCAGATAATGTAGCAGCTGCCCTTCTTGAAAAGTATGATGACCACAGGGCGTTGCTTCAAATCGCGTCTGAAACGGACATTCCCGTAAGGGTGGGTGTTCCACCCTGGCGGCCAATCACATTGAACGAGTATGCCGGTTTCTTCCGGATTCTTTATAACTCGTCTTTTTTAAATAGAGAAAATTCCAACCGGCTTCTTAGCTGGTTAACACGTACCACATTTCGCGAGGGACTAGTGGGCGGTGTCACCGAAGGTGTTATCGTTGCGCACAAGTTTGGAGAGGCATTGGCTGACGATAAAAGTACGTTAAACTTTACCGACTGCGGAATTGTCTATGCACCGAACTTTCCCTATTTAGTTTGTATTTCAGTACGGGGCAAGCAAGAGCTTGATTTAGTGTCTGCAATTAAAAAAGTATCGTCCCTTTTATATAAATTTGCGACTTCCCAGGATAGATTCTGAACTCAAGTATTCTGAATATATGATTTTTGCGACTGACCGAGATAGAGATCTTGAATTCTATTCTAGGATTTAATATATCCTTCAAGGCTAAACTAAGGTTTTAGTTAACAAAATCGGGGTGGTTTTTTTGAGGTTTTTCTTGCAGATCATAATCCTACTGACTGCAGGATGTTCATCTGGCCTTGTAG
>JACQOU010000073.1 GCA_016207775.1 Deltaproteobacteria bacterium | reverse complement strand
TTATCAACTCTATCTTGAGCCGATCACTGAAGCGCTTTCGGGTTGTGCCAGTGCGTTTCCTTTCCTAATTCGTAATATTTACTTGTGGAAAGTGATTGTCGCCCGATCCGCCGCCGCTGGAGCTTAAGCTTCCACACCCATGGGCAGCAAAAAACAGGGCGATAACAATAATGGCAGGAAATAAATAAGCGGATAATCGTTTCACGAGTCGGTTCCTCCTGCATGGTAATTCGGAAAATCTTGCAAGAAGATGAGAGAGGGAATGTGGAGCAGTGAGGGAAAGTTTGACATAGTGTCAGTCACATTTCCTGACGTGCAAAATATGACTGACACTCATCAAGAAAAATTAGTAGGTACTATAATTCGCACTATTGCAGTCGACCCATCCTCCTTGATTGGCATATTCATACACGTTATTGCAGTTATTAATCCCAGTCATAACAGCCACCGCAGATTGGTCCATTGCGATAGTTTGGAAAGATCCATCTGGCTGGCAGTTCCATGTTTCTGATGCTGCGAACGCTGTGTTGGGTGTACCGACTGTCGGTAAAGTGCCCGCATTCACATCGCTATAGTACTCGGCATTTGCGACGGGACTTTTGGGTGCGGTATCGTCACCCGTCCACCCTCTGACATCGTCCGAAGAGCTTTCGTAGCCCCCTCCTGAGAAAGCGAAACGAGCTTTTAATGTGCCATCGCCCATTGCAAATGTTTTCAAAGTGTCTGGTGTCAGAATTTGAGAGATGGAAAAAATGCGTCCTGTATGGGAATTTTGTCCAAAGGATCCCGTGAAATAGCCGCTCAGTTGTGCTCGGTTGGAGTACTGCACAAGGGTTAGTGCTTGGCTCATGGAGTAGCTTTGTCCCGAGCTGACTACGAAGCTTCCAGCGCTGTCTATTGTTTTGGATGTCCAGCCAGTGGAAGTGGCTTCTCCGGTCACGGTGGTTCTTTGTCTAAAGGTGCCTCCGCTTGTGTGCACGCCCACATTGGTAAGGGTCACTGTGGTGCCCGATATCGTTTGACCGATATATTCGGTATTGGTGTTCACGTCTCCTTCACAGTTAAACATCTCGAAGGCATTGATTGAGCCGTCGGATGCTTTAGCCATTTTGAATTTTATCTTCATTGTACTACCGGGTCGGCCCTCCCCCGGAGCGGAGAAGGTATAGTATTTATAAGTGCCATCATAGGAAGCGGTAAAAAGACCGTTGGTCTCCATGACCCCCACGTAGCACATAATCTTGTCCGGCTGAGCCGCCTGCTGAAGCAGATTGCGAAACATGTTGCCTGTCTGGCACAAAGGACCGCTCTTCGTGCTATTCCATGTGACCGATCCCCAGTCATCTAACTTCTTGCCCGTTGTGGCTGAAAAAAGATCGGTTCGAAGTCCAGAATTAAATCGATTGATTGAAGAACCACCCACAACAGGTCCGGTTGCTTTCGGTAATGCTGAAAGGTCGGTGATTCCACTGCCTGTGGCGCTTCCCCCTGGAGAGCTACCGCAGCCGTTCATCAGAGCAATGGAAAAGACGACCAATGCAAAAACAATGAAGTTCTTCATAAGGCATTCTCCTCAATCGAGTGATTAATTTTTCAAAGTGTTTATCGGCAGTCTGGTGTGGGGATTAGAGGGGAATCATTGGCACGGTGCTCTTTTGTTCTCGGCACCTCATGCTGGTTTCAACAAACGGTTTATGTTACGCTCTTACCATCTCAATGAAATTGCTTGTAATGATCGTCTTGATGCCCCTAGGCATTTTCGCTCAGTCTTTTCCGGGGAGGCCGACCTTTGTTTGTCCGCTTAGAGTCGAGCGCCCACAGCCTAACCAATCCTTGTTAGCACCACTTGCTTCTATGGATCAGATTGTGCATTCAGAGCGCTGTGCCAGATGGAACGCTTTTGTAGAAAATGTTCAGAAAGCGCAAGAGAAGCTTTTCGATTTATACCAGAGGATTACCGATCCTCCGCCTGCAAATGTAAGAGAAGAGGCCAAAAAGCTGCTTACGGATCTGGCAACGATCCTCTCAGAGAGTGAGCACGTGCTCAAAGCGGGGAGGTTGTGGGATGGAACACCGGTGGATGCATTCACCGAAAATGCTCTCGTTCAACTTGCCCGAACCGTTTCTGCCTCAGCCCCAGAAATACAGAGAGTGTTTCATCTGACTGATCTGACGTTAGGGGCGGTTCAGCAGATTGGCAATCTGTGGAAGAGCATTGCGGGGATGGCCAAAGCTCGCACGGATCGCAAAGAGATGGAATTTGTTGATAGCGCCTGTATTTTTCTTGAAAAGGAGTGGAATCGTCTGTGTACTTCTTCATCGACCTCGCTTCGATCTATCAACGACCCGGTCTTGGTAAGTAACGGGCCAGCGAATCAACAGCTCCCTCCGGAGTTCGAAAAACTGCAGACTTCCGTCGAGGATCGACTTTCGCGCTACAGCTCCTCGGCAGCAAGAATGGAACAAAGGCTATTGGGAAAAACACCCGTTCTGAACGCGTTATCTGCGGTGTCAGGCTCAAAGGCCATTTCTGCTGGAAACCGATTCGATGTGCAAAATATTTTCTACGATTACACGGTACCAGCCCTTCGTATGTGTTTGATGAAGCGGGCTCTTTCATTGTATCCAGCAATAACAAAAGATCATCGGTGTGGCCGCTTTTATTGTGGCAGAGATAGATATGGCACAGACCATCCACTGCTCAAACTCACCACTCAGGACACAACCGCCCAATTTTGCCGAGTTTTGGCGGAATATAAGCGAACGGAAGATCTGTACGGAACCGGTTTTGGGCAGGCGCTGGGGCGAGCTGCGGGCAGGACAGGGAAAGACCGAAAACTTGATACTTTTTGTCCCGCTCCCTCGCCGGTTAGACGGCTCCCTCCGCTTCCAGTTGATGATCGCATTCACCAGGAGTGAAAAAGGCAAGGACTGTCAGCCGACACTCGCTATTTTTTTGTTGCAGCTTTATCGAGCATCTTTACTAATTTCGATGCAAACGAATGATCCGAAAATGGGTTTTGCGCGGTCAGCAACTCCTCATGCTCAACGGAATTATCCTTCCATGGGTTTGCACGCACCAACACCTTTGCTCCCGCTGAGTCCAGGGCTTCGTCGGGATAGAAACGCACAAAGCCCCCGAGCGCATTACCTTGCCCGGGCTCGGCTTGTTGCTCTTCTTTCGTGCTGAAGGAGGTCATGACGTAGTTTCGATAAGGCCAGTCTTTGGAAGTTTCAGCGGCCTGTGCCACATCGCCTTTTTGTAGAGCCTCAATGAACTTCTCAGGTGTTTGGAGCGCAGCGAGCAGAGCAATCGGTCCATGGCAAATCAGAGCGGTCGGCTTCTTATGAGAATGGAAATACCTAAGAATGTGTCCAAGGTCCGGGTCTTTCCAAAGGTCTTCCATGGGTGCGTGGCCCCCAGGCACCAACAGGCCCACAAAGTGTTCGAGCCCCTCTTGGCGAAATTGGCTTAAAGTCGAAAGTTTCTTCGTCCCCAAAGTTTTGTCGCCGCAAATTCCCAGTTTCACGCATAGAGTTCGCAATGCGCGATAATGTTTTTCGTTGCCACCAAAATAAACGGCCTTGTCACTTGTGGCATCCATAATGGCCTCATTGCCATTCGGATTGGCAAACACTGGAGTATAACCAGCATTCATGAGCGCCTGAACGGGCACCATCAGCTCGGAGAGGAAAAAACCGCTCGGATGAACCACTTCTTTTTTTGTTTTCTTGTCCGCCCAGACAGTGATTTTGTTTTCACTCGAAAGAACAACCAGCACCTCGCCTTTTGATCGGGCAAAACCCACAGAGGAAATAAACGACAATAGTATTAATA
>JACQOU010000072.1 GCA_016207775.1 Deltaproteobacteria bacterium | reverse complement strand
TGAAGTGATCGGGTGATTACCGGATTTGGTGATCGGATCATTTCCGGATTCAGTGATCGGGTGCGACCGGATTAGGTGATCGGATGATTACCGGATTTGGTGATCGGGTGCGACCGGATTACGCAAGTTTATCTGTAAGCACGTCAAGAGGTACCCGGTAGTCATGTTCCCCCTTCAAATTTCGTGCAATTTTCTTAACAATATCATTCGAGAGAATGCTCCTAGCAAGTGAATCAGGAGAAAATGCTTGTGCTTCTGCTGACAGTTTGTCCCATGTTTTATTTTCAAAATAGAATGCCGAAAAATCGATGAAATCCCATGCCGTTTCCTCAATCTCTCTTGGTGTGGTTGCCAATTGCTGTTGGTCATTTCTGATATCGGTAGTAGCAATGCAAAGAGCGTCACTATTGAAATCGTAAAGTCTCCACTCATATCCGTTAGTCAGTATTCCCCATGGGACATTACCCACCGATGCGAGATATTCTTTTAGTTGTAGCTTACCGGAACGCAGGTCAGACCTATTTAAGTCAGCTCCCAGGCGCTTAACCTCTGCGACAAGAATAAGCTGTTCAGGTTTTTCCGCTTTGGATACGACAATATCGAACCGCATGGTGCCTCTAGCTTCTTGCGTTCTGACTTGATATCCAGCGCTGGCGCTAAAACCCAAAACAGTTTTCAAAAGTGACTGGCACCAGTTCTCGATATGACTTTCCTTGGGTGAAATGGCGGTAAGGTGTTTCAACTCAATAATATGTTCGGTAAGCTGAGGAATCATTGTGCGAATAACACGTTCTTCCTTTGTTTCTCTCGCCATTGGTAACCTCCTTAAATTTACAAAAACTACTTTGCCGTATTTTTACCTAATACTTCTAGGGAGTATCCAAGCTCCCATCTGCTTTGAGCCGAATCAGCAAAAAGTCACTACTCCCCGATGGAGAATAGCTTCCACCAACCAGAATCTTCCCGTCCGATTGCACGACAATTGAGCCAACGCTGTGATTGTTAGAGCCGACGTTGATGTTAACGTGTCCCGCCGTACCAAATGAACTGTCCAACTGACCATTATTGTTGTATCGAGATATCCGTACTGTTCGATGACTGTTAGTGGTCGTCTCCCCTGCAATGAGAATCTTATCGTCGGACTGAATGGTAACCGCCTGTCCCCCATCTGAGGTACCGACAGCATCACTCACATAACCATTTCCATTAGCCCCAAATGAGGTGTCTAGAGCCGGAACGCTAGAATACTTCGCCAAAATAAACTTGTATGTAAGTGGACTTACTGAGCCAACGGTCGCGCCACCAATTAGCGCATTCTGATTAGACATCACGCTAAAAGATTCAATCCCGCTACACCAGAAACTTGACGATAATCCGTTCGTGCCAAAGCCGGAGTCCGCTACTCCCTCGGCGCTGAATCGAGCCAGAAGACATTTGTTGCCCTCCCAGGAAGCATTACTAGACACATAATTAGCGAGTATAAGTAGCTTCCCATCTGACTGGATCTGGATGGGATAAATAGTTGCAGTCGTTGAGCCATCATCTGATGGAATAGCTGCAGTTACAACACCGCTTACGCCAAAACTGGTATCGAGCATTCCGTCGGATGAGTATCGACGAAGATAAAAAGAAGAAGAGCCTCCACCGCCAAAAAGGATTTTGCCATTTGCCTGAATTGCCCCCCTGCCAGGGTACCCGGAAGTAACAGTAATTCTTCCAGCAGTCCCAAAGCTTGTGTCCAAAGTGCCATCTGACTTGTGCTTTACCAATATGGCATCCACATCGTTTTGCTGCCCGCCCACAAAGATACTGCCGTCGGGATGAGCAGCAACGGTGAGACCAAAGTCATTTTTATTTAAGAAATCGGTTGTGACTTTCCCTCCGGTACCAAAAGTGGAGTCTAGGGAACCGTCTGTGTTGTATCGTGCGAGTGCGATGTCTGTCGTGTTATTGCTGCCAGAGGTCCACCCAACTGCCAGTATTTTTCCATCCGCTGCCACGGCAATCGACTTTACCCGGCTCTCATTTCCCGAGTTGAAATCGGTTAACACATAGCCAGTGGTACCAAATGGCGTATTAACAGTTGCAGTATCGGATTTGCCACAAGAAATCAAGATGACAGAAAGAAAGGCACCTACCAAGGAAATAACAACTCGCATACCAGTCCCCTTGTGGCTTCAGTCGTTTCCTGGAAACGTATCGGATTACGCAAACACGAACTTTATAGGTCGTGGTTAAAACAGGTCGCCCACTTCACCATGAAGAGGATGACTATCGAGAAAGATTACGAAAAGCTCATCAAGCGTATTGCTCTCAACATAAAGCACATCAGGGAAAAACGTTCGCTCACACAAGAGGGTATGGGACAGTTTGGCTTTAATTACCGGTTTTACCAGCGCGTCGAGAGCGGAAAATATAGTTTCAATCTTTATACGCTTCATCGTCTGTCCAAAGTTTTTCGAGTCAGAATTACCGAATTTTTTCGTTAAGCGCTTCCTCGCTCGGCATTACCATTTGGCGGGTGTCTGCAGCCTTCCTCTTCGGGCGCCTGCGCTTTCGCAAGCCCTTTACTTCTTCCTGCTCACAAACGTGAGAGGCTTGTCGAACTTCTTTGCTTAATTCTCCTAGAATGCATCCGACGCCAAAGTTCACTTCCGCCCTGTCCGAAACCGGTTCGTCGACGTGCTGAAGCTCGATGAGAGAGGCGATTGCCAGTAGTTTTGCTGAGATGATGCTTAGGGTAACAGACAGCGTCTGCTCGGAATCCAAAGTGTGCGGTTGCGACGGTATTGCTGCTACGATACCAACATTATAACGCTAAGCAATATGACATGCAATATAAATTGCAGTACAATCTTATTGTAAAATAGAAATACGCTATGAAGCTATTTGACTTCCCTAAACGCGAGCGACGAGATACCCCATTGACGGTGCGGCTTCCGGCCTCAGTGATTGAAAAGCTGAAGGAGCTAGCCAAAAGGTACGGGCTTTCACAGACGGATGTTATCGAGCATCTAATTGAAAGGGCGCACGAAGAAGCCACGAAACAACCAAAAAAGAAATAGCAATGGCAAGCCCCAAGCAAATGAAGGCAAACCGGGATAACGCAGTAAAAAGCTCGGGTCCGATATCAACCGAGGGGAAAGCCATAGTTGCCCGCAATGCCATCACGCATGGACTTTTTTCTTCCGATATTGTGCTTCCGGATGAGGATGCGACTGATTTTTGCACGTTTCGTGGTCAATTGATTACTCATCTTGGACCGGTTGGTATTGCGGAAGAATTGTTCGCCGACCGGGTTACATCCTGTGCATGGCGATTGCGGCGTCTAATCCGTTTCGAGAACTTCCACCTTAGCGGCGGCTATCTGGGAATCATTCAAAGTCCCGGAGAAATCATAGGCAGCCATTTTGCTGATGAAACTCTTCACAGACTTTCCCGCTACGAAGCTGCCATCGAACGAAGTCTCTACCGAGCCCTACACGAGCTGCAGCGTTTGCAGATGATGCGCTTGGGTCAGCCAGTTCCCCCACCTGTTGTCTTGGAAGTGGGAATTTCCACATTGCGGGACGATGCGCAATAAAATTGGCTTTGTTTTGTAAAAATGACTTTCCCAAGGGAAGGGTACGAATTTTTTTGGACTTATATTGGACTTACGGCGCCACTCACTATTGGGCTTTGGTTGGATAAGTGCTTGAAATCATTATGGGCGCTAGAAGGCTCGAACTTCTGACCTCTGCCGTGTGAAGGCAGCGCTCTAACCAACTGAGCTAAGCGCCCGGCATGGATTGCTCATCCATAAATTCTTCGGGCCTTTGGCCCTGGCAACAACGAGAAATGCGAAGGGAGGGATTTGAACCCTCACGCCTTTCGGCACATGCCCCTCAAACATGCGTGTCTACCAATTCCACCACCCTCGCATAAACCTTTTCTGAGATCCTTCGGCTAAAGCCTCAGGATAATTTTGTCGTAAACGCGACAAATCTACTTTTTGGGAGCCGGGGGCACAGCATTTACGGGCGCCTGTTTGTCGGGCACAGGCGTCAACGGTGCTGTCGGCTGTTTTGGCGCCTCCTTAACTGGCTCATCCTTAATTACGCTCTGTTTGTACTCCATCATTCTCGCCCGGGTCAGAATAAAACTGGTGACCAGGAATACAATAGCGCAAACAGATGTCGTTTTGGTCAGAAAGTTTCCAGCACCCTTACTTCCAAAGATGCTTTGGCTTGAACTGCCAAAACCAATTCCAAAGTCTGCCTTGCCTGATTGCAAAAGGATTACGCAAACTAAAAAGACACAAACAAATACATGAACAATCAAAAGAGCCGTCAAATGGGAGCTCCTGGTAGTCTGGTTTTTAACCCGTTTTTAATAATCGCAGCAAAAGTGTTCGGATCGAGACTGGCCCCACCCACAAGCAGTCCATCCACATCTTTTTGGGCCATTATTTGTCCTGAGTTTTCAGCCTTCACGCTTCCACCATACACAACGCGTACAGCGGTGGCTTCCTCCGGTGAAACTTTTTCAGAAAGCCAGTTCCGGATGAACGCATGTACTTCCTGTGCCTCTTGCGGAGTCGCATTCTCACCCGTGCCTATTGCCCATACAGGTTCATAAGCAACAACAACCCGACGAAGCAAAGAGGGCTGGAAAGCCCCTTTTGCACTGTTAAATAAAGCCAGCTGCGACTCAATCACCTTAAACGTCTTGCCCGCTTTCCTATCCTGCAAAACTTCGCCGACACAAACCACTGCGTTCAAACCTTCCTCCAACGCGGCTCGGAGTCTTGAGGCAATAAGGCTGTCTTCTTCATTAAAAATATGTCTGCGTTCCGAATGTCCGAGAATCACCCATTGGCAAGCAAGCTCTTTCAATACTGCCGGCGATATTTCACCCGTAAACGCACCCGCACGAGCAGTCCCACAGTTTTGTGCTGCTACCTTGATAGGCAAACCCTGCAGAGAAGCCGACACGGACTGAATATGGGTTGCAGGCGGCGCTATCAGCACTTCGAACGAAAGAGCTGAATAGAGCTCTCCCAACAAAGCATTTAACCGCTCCACATACTCCGGAGCTTCGCGAACCAACTTATTCATTTTCCAGTTGGCAGCAAATACCGGAACTCGAGTGACCACTGAAGACATCATGTTCGCTTAAAACTAACTGGACCTTGACAAAACTTCAAGGACCTTGAGGCCTGGAAGCTCTTTTCCCTCAAGGAACTCCAAGGTTGCTCCCCCGCCCGTGCTCACAAAGTCGAATTGCTTTTCGTACCCACATTGGCTAATGGCTGCAGCAGAATCGCCTCCTCCGGCGATTTTTAATGCCTTGGATTCGGCAATCAGGCGAGCAACACCAAAAGTCCCTTGGGCAAACGACGGATTTTCGAATACCCCCATGGGCCCATTCCAAAAAATGGTTTCGGCTTCCTGAAAAGCCGGGCGATAGAAAGCCAGGGTTCGGGGGCCAATGTCCAATCCCATTTTTTCTGCCGGTACGTCAGGCCCTTCAGTTGCGGCCGCCTTGGTTGAATCTTCCGGAGAGCAAGCCACAATATGATCCGTTGGAAGCAAAATCACCACATTACGAGCTTCGGCTGCTCCAATAATCTTTGCCGCTAAATGCACTTGAGATTCGTCACAAAGACTTTTCCCTATCTCCCTTCCCTGGGCCTTCAAAAAGGCGTAGGCCATTGCACCGCCTATCACCATTTTATCGACCTTCGGCATGAAATGCTCCATCACTCCTAACTTGTCCGAGACTTTTGCGCCTCCCATCACAAGCAAAAAGGGACGCTTGGGATTATCCCGTAAAGGAGTGAGGAATTTGAGTTCTTGCTGGATTAAAAATCCAATTCCCTTCTGGGCCGCAAGCTTTGGAAGCGCATAGGTAGAAGCGTGGGCTCTGTGGAGTGTTCCAAAAGCGTCGCTCACATACACATCACACAGCTCACTCAGCCGATGAGCAAACTCTGTCGAATTTTCCTCTTCTAAGGCATGAAAACGCAAGTTTTCTAAAAGCAAAACATCTCCGGGCCGCATTTGTTGACAAAGCGCCTTGGGGCCATCACCCACACTGTCATCCGCTAACAGCACATCTTTTTGCAGAAGCTCGCTGAGTCGGCTTCCGACGGGCTCTAAGCTGTATTTCGGATTCACTTTTCCTTTCGGCCTTCCAAGATGAGAGGCCAAAATACATTTTGCTCCCTTATCAATCGCAAACCGCAACGTAGCCAGAGCGCCGACAATGCGAGCATTTTCCGCCACCTCAAAACCCCCTTCTGCAGAAGAGGGTTTAAGAGGCACATTGAAATCCACGCGGATGAATACCCGCTTTCCATGAAGATCCAGCTCCTCAATTCGAAATATTTTTCCGCTCACAGGGTTCTCGCCATCCAATTGGCCAAATCAAGCATTCTGCATGAAT
>JACQOU010000070.1 GCA_016207775.1 Deltaproteobacteria bacterium | reverse complement strand
TCTTGATGAGTACGTGTTTCGGTTTAACAGACGCAACACCCCAATGGCAGCATTCCAAACGCTATTGGGAATATCAACTGCGAAAGCACCTATAACCTTGGACGAACTACGCTAACGGGAGTAAACCGGGCAAGCATCAAACTTAATATAATCTTTCTGATTGGTGCGTGGTCTAAATTTCAGTGGTGTCACTTTATGAAAGTGACTTATTGCCCGCATCGTCGTCTTTCTGCCCGCAAAATCTGGATCAAATTCATATGGCACAACACCATTCACCCAAAGATAGGATCTGTCACTTCGAGCTACGGCGGTTCGAATAGAGCCATTTGGCTTTTCGGCTATTGCTCCCAACAGGATATCGCCTTCAGCAATTGCCCTGCCGCCGATATTTTGGTAGCAAACCGATTGATTTCTGAACTGCGGGGTTGTAACCAAAGTACAAGTGCTCTGTGCAGCGGTATCTTTCTGAGACGGCCTTTCTTGACCGCAGGAAGCGAGTAGCACACAAAGAACTGCAAAGACCTTACGACAAATCATGATTCTGTCTCCAATTTGGCGTCGTGATAATCACAACTCAGAGCAAACAATATGCCGGAGCAAACCAGTGTTTTTATGCAGGTCTTGCGTACGGCTTTTGTGCAACTCTAATGCGGCTGGAGTCATGGTGGGTTATTAGATAGTGATTTCAATGAAATAAACTGTATTCATTCTGTACACGGCCGCTGATCGGGTAACGGCAGCCGAATACGCTGTGGTTATTGCTAATTCAACAAGGGGTATGAAAATCTCGCAATGTTTTCTGCGCACGTTTCCAATCTTCACTGGTTAGTGAGATTCCCACGCGATTCTCCGCTTGGCGCTTAGCGCATCACTCTCCAGCCCCTGTATGTAAGAGGCAAGGTTATGCCAGCTACTCATTATGGTAACCTCAAGAAGCCATTTTTCTGCCCGAAACTAGCAGTGTGTTGATGAGGGAGCCGTATGTCTAAATGGGGCCTGTACAG
Source organism: Deltaproteobacteria bacterium (assembly GCA_016207775.1). GTDB lineage: Bacteria > Bdellovibrionota > FAC87 > UBA2466 > UBA2466 > JACQOU01. Next base: position 3,728 of record JACQOU010000070.1, on the reverse strand, counting down.
TTCTAATGCTGACTATTACCCACAAGTTGCTAAACATTGGCGAGACTCCAGCCCTCCGAGAGATCACACAACCGCTTCCATCCACGCCACAAAGTTATCGTTCCCGGCTCTCCATCACCTTTTCTCCCGAGAAATCCTCCCAGTTGGGCAATCCACCGAACAGTATCTCGTATCGTTGGTGGCATCTTGGGATGGTGGTTGGTTTTTCGGAATTTCGAATAGAGCACTTTCCATTCGTGGTCTTCGAGGAGTGTTGTGCATGGGAGGTCGGGATCAGATCTGCCCAAGAGGGTAATCCAGAATATTTTCCATGCAATAATACTCATTACTGTCAAATAACCAACAAGCCTATCCGCTGTTCCGAGTCTGCATTGCTCGACGTTGAGCCCCGATTTTAGAATTTTGTGAAAAACTTCGATTCTCCACCTGAGGCAATACCACTTCACTTTTCCGACTGCTTCGTCAAAGTTAGTAAAGAGTCAAACCGCTGAAACACAGGTCTCCCGACGAGAATATATCTGAGCTTCTGAGCTCCTGGCGCTGTCAACCAAGAAAGGAAATTAAAAAACCTGCATATCCACTTGAGTCCTGCTAGGCGGATTTCCCATTGATAATCTTCGTGTACGGAACCGGTTCTGCGATCACGGAGTTTTCCAACAGTCGGTAGAACAGCAAGCCTCTGTAGTTGGAGGTTCGGCGATTAAAGCGGAAGGTGAATTCTTCAAGATATCTGTCGAGGTGTTTCGGTTCAAAGCGACCATGGAGGGTTCCCATCAACCATCGCTTCAATAATGACGCCACCCGATGAACTCTTGGTACAACTTCTTCGATCCCAACCACTTCGCCATCCACTCTCTTGTGCCCGTACCCCAGCGATTTGACGCCATTGTATCCTCCCCATTGATCGGTGACGAGACCGCTTCCTTTTGCAATTGAGTCTTTGATGAAACCCTCCAGCGATGAAGCCGATGCATCTGGAATGTGCCGCATCCGTATACGCCCGATTTTCTTGCCATCGATTTCGGTCGCGATCACCACCAGCTTCTTGCCCTCTGCTCCTCGCCCACGCTTACCTGGCTTGGATCCACCGACGAATGTTTCATCCACCTCCACATCTCCGCTCAGCAAATCTCTCCCTTGGCGCACCATAGCCCGCCGTAGTTTTTGCAGAACTGTCCAGGCAGTCTCGTAACTGCCAATACCCAACGTGCGTTGTAACCCAAGAGCGCTGACCCCATGCTTCTGATTTGTTACCCACCAAGCCGCTCGAAACCATTGTTCCAGAGAAAGATGGCTTCTATGGAAAAGTGTGCCGGCCAACACCGAAGTTTCATGGCGACAACGAGTGCATGTTATTCGATTTCGGCCTTGGTCCCATCTGTCCTGGTTCCCACATTTCGAACATCGGAAACCATCCGGCCATCGAAGGGTCATCAAGTACTGTCGACAACTCTGCTCTGTCGGAAACTGTCGCTCAAATTCTAATTGGTTCTTTGGGTACTCCTGCACACCGGGATGCTTAACTTAAAACACAGCAGGACTCAAGTGGATATGCAGGTTAAAAAAACACTTGAGCTAGCTGAGGGCTCCAGGGGTTCGCCCACCACTTCTTTGCTATGCAACGGGCCGACGATCCCGCCTCAGTTGAACGGGGTGCTGGCATACGTCGGCCTTTTTTAAAACACGCCTAATGGTGCTCGATCGGAATGAATCTTGGCATGATGGACATAGCACAAAGTGGTGAGGTTTTCCGTGGAGTTTTGCCCACCATCGGATATCGCTTGAACATAGTACCTTTGTAAAGTTTGCGTCAAAGAGGGACCTCCTTAGAATGGAGATGATAGTCCAACCATTCAAAAGGGAGGCCCTCAATGACTGAATTACAACCTAAAGTAACGGAGCGGGTTTTGGTAGCAGTTGATGTTGCTAAGTATGAGCACGTGGTTTTTGTAAGTGATCCTAGTGGTGCGACTGAGAGTTTTCGAATCAAGAACCGCAGAGCTGACTTTGATCAGCTTCGTGAAAAGTTAGTTGCCACTGGTTTGCCAGTTCAGATTGGATTGGAGCCGACCTGCAGTTTTCATCGCAATATTTGCTATTATTTTTTAAGCCACGGCTTCGAAGTTCGAGGGATCTCAACGCTAGTTTTAGCGCGTACGAGAGAGGCTCTTCATAACTCCTGGGACAAGAATGACTTTAAAGACGCGGACGTAATTTTATACTTAATGCGGCAGGGGATGACGCAAACCCTGAGTGAACCGTTCTATATAGGTTACAATCATCTACAGGAACTCTCTAAAACCTATGAACAGATCGTTCATAGGAAGACAAAAATCCAGCACAGCATTATCAATCACTATTTGCCGATCTACTTTCCTGAGGCGCACGTATTTTTTAGAGGAAGCAGAACCCTGTGGTTTAACAGGATGCTAAAACACTTTCCGGTCCCATCACTCGTAATCCAATACACCTTTGATGAGTTCCTGCAAATAGCCAGTCCAATACTAGGTAAAGTCCCTTATAAGCATTCGTTGGTTCAGGATTTCTATAGCCTAGCAAAAGAAAGCATTGGAATTCCCGTCGATAAAGACTCATATGAAGTAAAAATGTTTCGATATTCCGTGGAAGAGCATGAGCGTTTAAACCAGCAGCTTTTTGATCTCCAAGAAGAGATAGAACAGCTTTTAAGCGACAACAAAGATTATCAAATTATGAAAAGCGTGCCCGGGATAGGACCGTTGATCGCGCTAACCATTTTAGCGGAAGCCGGCGACCTGAGACGTTTTCGATATGAGAGACAGTTTCTAAAGTACTGTGGCCTGAATCTCTCCACGGAGCAGTCGGGTGTCTCAAGAGGTTTTTCGAGAATATCGAAACGGGGCAATCCGCGGCTAAGGCGTGTTTTTTGGCAAGCTGCAAGAGGCGCTATCTATACCTGTAAGGAAAACAATTTTACTCACAAGTACGAGCGATACGTGAGGACAAATCCGGACAATTCCAACCTCAAACGTAAAGCTCGGGTTGCTACTGCAGCAAAGGTTGCAAGAGTAGTTTTTGGTCTGATCAAAAAAAACGAACGTTATCGTTCGCAAATTGATGGGACCAACCCAGGTGGAAGAACTCGTGGGAATCTGGACGTGGAGGCAGCTTTAGTCTGACCTCGTACATCATATTGGGGTCTTTCGCCTGGGATTTAACTTTGCTTAAAGCAATGTGAAGGCTTTACCAATGTTTGGTAAAGACCTTGTGTAACTATACTGAAAGTAGGTCCCGTCTAAGCGAAAGCCGCTTGGGAACGCACTGGGACAATCCATCGAACGAGGATGGAAAAGGAGAGGTTTTGCCAAATGTCATTGACACGTAAAAAATTAGCATGTGGTGGAGTTGCACCCATCTAGCTTGAGTGCACCGGCCAAGCTTGGGATCATTGTAGGTACATTGGTTTTTGTCTCGCACAATCACCTCATGCTTCGTTGCTGCAGGAATTGGCATCCGGCCATTTTTTGTGTTCTGAATAATGTTGATTGGCTTTTCGACTCTCCTTAAGGCTCGCCATTCGTCACATATCGCATCACAGCAGAAAGAGGTTTGGCTGCACCTAGGTGCATGAAGTAGTAGACTTATCCCCGTCTTAAACCTTTTCACGACAATGAGGAGGGGATATGGCTATGGGAGGGCAGCAGGGACAGTTTGGCTTGAGTATTATCGATGAGTTTTCGGATACGAAT
>JACQOU010000069.1 GCA_016207775.1 Deltaproteobacteria bacterium | reverse complement strand
GGGGCGCAATGATCCCTGCCCCTGCGGGAGCGGTAAGAAATTCAAAAAATGCCACGGGAGGTAATCGAATGCTTTCAACATGCCCGAATTGCTTGCAGCAAGTCTCTCATGAAGATCACCTGTTCGATGTGGAATGTGCCTGTGGCACGCACTTTAATCCGTTCAACCAACCGGGTGACTTACCCCCTCTCGAAACAACTCCCCCGCCCCAACCCTCGACACCCACGATGGCTTTTTCTAACTTTAAAGAAAGTAACGACTGCTTTAAGGAACTGCGCGACTTCGGTGAGTCACTGACAGAAAGAAAATCGCCCGCTGCGGTTCCCCCAAAAAAGGAGCTCAAGCCCTCGGCGCCTCAGATGCCTGCTCAATCCCCTTCGACCCCTGAGTTTGCTTTTACTGGGGAAGCAACGAGCACTGAACCCTCGTTAATGACCTCAGCTGGAATCTTGCCGGGCTATCGAGTAGAGCAGATCCTGCAGCCTGTATCACTCTGGGCTGACATCGGTGGCTCAACCGATCCACTCAGCGGAGCCTTCGAGAGCCTTTGGCTGATTGCAAAAAACAGAGGCGCAAACGGTATCATTGGCCTGCAATGGTCTTTGTCGGGCAATCGAGTACTGGTAAGCGGGACCGCCGTTCGTTGCTCCAAGGAGTAGCGCACATTTCTGACCTTCGCCCTCTTACCAGCCGTGCACTTAAAAGCAGTATCGATCGACTGAGGCCGTGGCTTGCTCAAAGTCATGTTCTTGACCTGTATTGTGGGAAAGGAAGATTTGGCCTGGCCACACTGAGGGAAGAAATTGCCTCGGTGACCTTTGTTGATAATGACGCAACCCTCATTAAACAGTTGCGCCACGCGACCGCAAAAACAGCTATTCCACGAGAGTTCTTTGCTATCGATGCCTTTAAGTATCTCGAGCGAGCCATTAAAGAAGGCCGTCTTTTTGATATTATATTCGCCGATCCGCCTTTCCGGCTTTGGATCTCAAATTTCCCGCAGCGCCTCCATAAAACGATTGCGCCGATCCTCAATCCAGAAGGGTTTTTCCTTGTTAAATGCCCGAAGAGAATGGTACCTTCGCCGGACGTTCGCGAGGACGAACCTAGGCTTTGGTTATGGAAAGAATCGGTTTTCGGCGAATCGAAACTGTTATACTACCGTCATGACAAAAGCAAATAACCAACATCGGGCTATCTATCCAGGAACTTTTGATCCCATTACGAACGGTCATATTGATCTGATTCAGAGGAGCCTCGCAATTTTCGACGAGGTGATCGTGCTGGTCGCCCATTCCGGAAAAAAAGAACCCCTCTTTGATGCGCTATGCAGAAAAGAACTTATCGAAAAAAGCTTTGCCGGGGACAGACGAGTAAAAGTCGAAATTTATTCAGGGCTACTCGTGGATTACGCCAAACAACATTGCATCAGTGCCGTATTGCGAGGACTGCGGGCAGTCTCTGATTTTGAATACGAGTTTCAGATGGCCACAATGAATCGGCGCATGTACCCCCAGCTGCAAACCGTCTTCTTAATGTCTTCAGAAAATTTCATTTTTGTTAATTCCACCCTCGTTAAAGAAGTCATTTCCCATGGGGGTGATGTCTCTGAGCTTGTTCCTCCCCACGTTAATAAGAAATTGAAAGAACGGCTATGTTCAAATACGCAACGAGGGTAGGCTGCCTTCGTCCTTCCCCATCTAATGAAATTTCCAATTTAGCCATTGAACTCAAAGCGCAGGGACGCGATGTCATCAGCCTGGCGACAGGGGAACCTGATTTCGACACGCCAGAACCGATTAGACAAGCGGCCGAACAGGCAATCCATAGCGGTGTCACACGCTATACGCCCACTGCTGGATTTTTATCGCTTCGACAAGCCATTGCTCAGAAATACTCCGTCGAATACCAGACATCTATCCACCCGGACGAAATCATTATTACTTGTGGCGCAAAACATGCGATTTCTCTCGCCCTTCAATGCCTTGTTGAACCCGGTGAGAGCGTGCTGTTACCCACGCCGGCCTGGACTAACTTTGGGCCTATGATTGAACTTGCTGGCGCAAGCATTTTGCCCTTGCCACTGTTTGAGGAAGACGGGTTTAAACCTAATCTTGACCGGCTTAAGCGAATGGCTGTTCCGGCGGGAGTAAAAGGGATCATTTTAAACAGCCCCAATAATCCTACTGGCGCAGTCTTAAGTAGAGACGATCTTGTTCGTATTGTGTGCTGGGCTTTGCAACGGGACCTTTGGATTATTTCTGACGAAGTTTACGACAAAATTCTTTTTGAAGAAATCGAACATACCCCTATTGCCTCGCTCGGTCCCGAAGTGCGTGCACACACCATCGTCGCAAACGGGCTTTCTAAAACGTATGCAATGAGCGGATGGCGCATCGGGTGGGCAATCGCGGATGGGGCTTTCATCCAGAAGATGGTTGCGATGCAGAGCCAGACCACACAAAATGCTCCGAGCTTCGCCCAATCAGCTGCCATTGCTGCCATTCGGCTTGCATCCAGTTTCGTTGATGAAATGGTGGATATTTACGACAGCCGCAGACAGTATTGCATGCGTCGGCTCAATACGCTTCATTCTCATCTTTCTTATGTGGAACCTAAAGGCGCTTTTTACTTTTTCATCAATTTAGGTAAATGGCTTTCTGAAAGGGAAATGACCGATACTGAATTTTGCCGACAGCTTTTGCTCCAGCAAGGTATTGCGCTCGTTCCGGGCACAGCATTCGGTAAGGAAAGATACGTCCGGTTGAGTTACGCCACTTCCAGCGAAAATCTGGCCAACGCATTCAACCGATTGGATAAGTTTCTAAATGCACCAGAAAATCAAAAGGACTGCCCGAGATCTATATAGAAATCCGTGCCTTCGGGCGTAACGGCAAAATCGCCTCGCAGGATAAAACGGCGGTTCCATGTCACGCGCGCCCCCCAACCGGCAGACGCATGAAGCGTTCCTATTTGGATTGGCAGAAGCTTGTTCCATACGCGCCCAACATCAAAAAAAGGAACCACTCCGATAGTAAATTCTTGCTTTGCAACAATAAATTGGACGGGATCCCAGCGGAGTTCAAAACCAAGGGCTAATTTGATCTGATCAATAAACCGGTTGCCCTCGAACCCACGCATAAAACGGTCACCCCCAAACCCTCGAGTAGAATCCATACCTCCCACCGCACCCAGTTCATAAAAGGGGATATCTCCGGTTAAAACTTCAAACAATGTTCGATGCGCAAAAGTCAGCGTTCGATGCAGCGGCCAGTACTTTCGGAAGGTATAGGTTCCGCGGAAAAAGTTGTAATCGCTTCCGACGACCGGACTGTAAAAATTAAGGAACACCTCATGATAGTTCCCGCGCGATGGATACGGTTCAAAATCCAGGGTGTCGTGGATAAAAATCAAACCGAACGAATGCGTCCTGCCTCCTGCAATACCCGTTGGCCGCTCGCTTGAAAGCAAACTTCCATTAGGAGCACCTATCTCAGTCCATTTAAAGCTCACACCGGGCCCAAGACGAAATGACTCGCCCAGGTAGCGAAGAAAATACAGGGAAAAGGAAGGGCCTGTTCTGGTATTTTGATATTCTATGGCATCATTTTTTACTGCTTCTCTATCCGCAACGGTTTCATTGCCAATGCCAAAGTAACGCTGATTAATATCCCTGTCATAGGCAAACCGCCCCGTTGCCCGGAACTTATCTCCCCAAAGTCTTGGGAAATCGAGCTTCAGTGAGTGCTTGTACCTGCCGCGGTCACTCGCCAACACCTGGGCTTCCAACTCAAACTTATGTGGATCCAGACGTGCAATATTCTGCATGGCCACTCGAAAACCCAAATGGAACCCAGTGGAAGCGCCCTGAAAAATAAGTGGAAGACCTTGGATGGTCCAGGGATCGCCAAACAATTCAAAGGTTTTCTTTCGAATAATGCGGTCTACTCCCGAAACGAACTTTTCACCAAAATTGTCGTTTACCGCAGCCGCATCGCCCTGAAGAGACTGGGACTCTTTGTCTTCGGTAGCCTGTTTTCTGCTCTTACGATTCTTTTCTTCAACGGTGTGTTTACGAGATTTTGCAGGCTTCTTATGCTTCTGAGCCACAGCGTGTAGGGAATTGGTTGCCAGAATGACCATGAGAAACACAATGATGGACTTGCTTCGAAGCATTCTTTCCAGTTTACTAAAAAGAAAGGGCTAGACCAAGGCCTAGGAATGGACCCGAGAGATCAAAATCTAGAATCCCGTTATCCACAATGTAGGGGCTTTGATCGGCCGCCACCAGCTTTCCCAGATCGGCACTCCTGTACCCAGCTTCAAGAAAGAAAGACAAAGGCGAAACAATACGCACGGCGATGAGGCCTCTGGCCTCCAGTGTGACGGGCATTCCTTTGTTTTCAAACAAGCTTACGCCAGTCCCCTGGCTTTCCACCGCGACTCTCAGAGGGAAAAAAACACCAAAGGCAGCCAGTGCCTGTACCCTGGAGTTAGCGTGGAAAAGACCCACTTCTGGACCAATCGTTTGGTATTTCAGTGAGTCAGTCTGCTCTACGTTGTTGAGAGTGAACTTGCGCCTGCCGTACCAATACTCATAGCGTAAACCAAGATAGAGTTTTTTCAGTACTCCCACCCCCAGGGAAACGGCACCCACTACGGGGTTTTGATATTTTTGACTATAAACCGCATCGCTTATGGTATCGGCTTTTGATTTTGCGTAGAGGTAATTCGCCGAAAACTGGATGAGAAAATTGAGCTTCTTTTCCTTCCCCTCTGCAGTGGCTATAAGCGGCAACAAAAGAATCAGCATTCCCCATTTCTTAGTATATGCACCCATCCATTATTCGTATCGGCACTTGCTACGCGACTACTTACGCCATATGACTTCTCGCATCGCGTAGCTCTAAAAAGGGTCATCCTTCCTTTTCAGAAGGACGTTTTCATGATCTTCACAAGCGGCAGCCTCGCAATGACGACGGAAGGCGTGGGCCTTCACAATCTTCACAATTAAAAACCACAATGATTTCGAGCGCATAAAGTGATAAAATGTTAATAGAAGGTGGGGGAAATGTTTGGTGTTCGAAACATTTTCGCGGCCTGTTTAATCTTTGCAAGTCTGAGTGCGGTTGCGTCTCACGTAATCAAATTAGGAAACAATCCAAAATTTGTAGTGATCTCTCAGGATGAAAGACGTTTTATAGAACAAGACTACGTCTGCGTCACTCACGGGCAAAGAGCAGTCGCGTGCGGCTATGTGGTGCGCTCATTCGACAAAGGAGCTATCGTTGAGTTTTCCTTTGTCAGTGAGCCAGTCACCATCAATGATCTAGCCCAACTTTTTTACAATCCCGGCAATGCCCAGATGCCCGAGTTTAGAAAACCTGCTTCTCATGTCATCCCGGAAGACTTATCCCGTATTGAAACGGATGCAAAAGCCTACCGCTATGCACTGACCCTTGGACTTAACTACACTTATCCAATGGCACATTTTCAAATGCTGGTTCAGAAAAATTTCGCTATTGGCGTATTAGCCACCTACCAGACACACGACGTGTATGAAGTACAAACTGCGGCAACGGGACTCATGCTGACCATCAACTACTACAGCTTGAACTCCTATGAAGGTTTTTGGCTTCACGGAGCAGGCGGCCTTTTTAGAACAAGTGTCAATTACTACGATCGAAGCGGCAGCTACTGGTCTCAAATAGTGCTGGGCACGTTTGGATGGCGTTGGTTCTGGAACAAGAATATTAATAGTGGCATAGGGGTCGGTGCACAAATGTTCAACCTGAAAAAGAACGATATCCTTGGGTTCGATTATAAGTTCCTCAATCCGATCTTTACGATTGATATAGGGATTGCCAACTAATCATTTAGGGAAATTTCTCGACGTCAATTTCTTCAGAGGGGTACTTGTCCTTGTATTCAAAATGGAAAGGCACACGTCGGATTGGAATAAACCCCTCCGCTTTCATAGCTTTTTCCAAGCGAATCCTCTTCTTTTTGGTCGAGCGCAGATCTTTCACATCCAGAAGCGTGACATCCACCGCTGCTCCCGTCGTATGGGAAGCTTCCTGATCAAACGCCTTCGCCTGTACGGAGGGCGGTCGGTAGCACACCAGCACTCGCAAGCCAACACCCTGGAGCTGCAGCGTAGACTGGACTCGAGATAATGCCTGAGCAACGCCTTTGCGCAACAAGCAACGGGCTTTATCACCGGCCAATTCCATCTTGATTGAAAAATCGTATTTCTGTAAATCGACAAAGTCGGCCACGTCCGCTCTGCAGATGGATAACGAAACAAATAGCATTAATTTAAGTGACATCGGTTACACCTGCCTTAAACGTCGAAGAGAGTTTCGTTTGAAGCCAAATTCTAAACCTATCAATATAAGAGTAGGAAGCAGGTACCACCACCAGACTGAGAAGCGTTGAACTGATCAGCCCGCCGACAACCGAAATTCCCATACTGGTTCGTTGCCGGGCGGCTTCGTTCAGGCCAATGGCGATCGGAAGCATGCCGGCTATGAGCGCAACAGTCGTCATCAATATAGGCCTGAGACGTGATTTGCCTGCCTGAATAATGGCAGAATTTCGATCCATTCCACGCTCAATCAGTTGCTGGGTAAAATCAACAAGGAGAATAGAATTCTTGGTGGCAATACCCAGCAGCATGATGCAGCCAATCCATGAAAACATGTCCAGCGATTTCGAGCTAACAAACAGAGCAATCAACGCACCGCAAACCGCTAATGGCAGCACGAGCATGATAGTGAATGGAATCATGAATGATTCATACAGACTGGCCAGCACGAGATAAATAAACAAGATAGCGAGCAATGCCGCAATCGCCATGTTTGTACCTAACTCTTTGAAGTTCTCAGCCTGGCCGACGTACCGATAAAACACACCGGGAGGCAGCGCAGTTTCAGTTTTAAACATTTTCGCAATGTCATCCATCAAGGCTCCCATTCCGGGGCCTTTGTCAGCCATATCAGCGGAAATTTGAATGAAGCGGCCCCGCTCCTGGCGGTTAATGCTGGCCGGCCCCACCGCTTCGACTCCTTGTGCAACGGATGCCAATCGAATTAAATTTGTGTTGATATTGGGAACAAACGTTTTCTCAAATCCCGCCTTGAGATCTCTTTCGGATTCGGTCAATCTCACCCGAATATCGTACTGACGACCCTTTTCTCGGAAAACAGCAGGAACGGAACCATCAACGAGCGTACGAAGTTCAGCTCCCAGCTGGCTGCTCGAAATCCCCAGGCTTTCCGCCCGGCGCTTATCCAATACAATCTGGAACTCTGGTTTGCCCGGCTTATGGCTCCAATCAACATCTTTCAAAGCCGGATGACTTTTGAGTCGTTCATACGCTTTACGTGCAATCGGCTCCAGTGCATCAAAATCGGTTGCCACTATATTCATGGTGAAGGGCCGAATGCCACCCGCTACCATATCAATGTCTTTCACAACCGGATTAGCGAACCCGAAGGGTTTCAGTTGTTCTCTTAAACGGTCCTTAAATTCAGTGGTATTCATTCGACGCTTCTTTTGGGGAACCAACTCAACAAAAAAAGACGCCACGTTAGATTCGCCTTCACGGCTTCCAACCATTAGAACAGAACTCGTCACTTCTGCATTGGACCGGATAACCTCATCCACTTTTTGAGCGGCTTCAGCGGTTGCCTGCAGGTTAGCGCCCGATGGTAACTCAATGCCCACTATAAACTCACCGAAATCCTGAGTAGGCAAAAAAGTTTTCGGCACAAACTTGGCACAGGTAATACTGACAACAAAAAGTCCGACCGCCCCCCCGATGATCCAAAGAGGCTTTGCTAACGAAAAATGCAGAACCCGTTCGTACAACTGCTCAAGCCAATCCTGAAAATGAGAAAACCCATCCAATAACCTTCCAACGGTAGCATTCCATATCCCCCCTTTTTTCTTATGAATATTGCCGGCGAGATACGCGGAAAGCATGGGCGCAATCGTCAAAGCATCAAAAAGACTAATCGCCATTGCAAAACAAATGGTCAAACCAAATTCCTTAAAAAACTGGCCAACAATTCCCTGCAAAAACGCGATAGGGCCGAACACTGCAATCACAGTGGAAGTGGTCGCGATCACTGCGAGCGTCACTTCCAGTGTACCCTCGCGTGCTGCCACTGCGGGCGGAGAACCCCGTTCCATGTGTCTAAAAATATTCTCGCGCACTACGATTGCGTCATCAATCAGCAGACCCACCGCAAGACTAAGCGCAAGCAGTGTCATGACATTTACAGTAAAGGATGCCAAAGCCATCAGGACAAAAGCACCCAACAGCGAATTCGGTAAAGCCATCCCCGTAATGAACGTTGAGCGCACATTTCCCAGGAAGAAAAAGACAACAAGAATGGTCAGCGCCACCCCGATCAATATCGATTCTTTCACGTCATCCACATTAGACCGAATCATTTTGGCGCTATCCCGAATGACACTGAGAGATGGCTTTCCTTCAAACTTTTCAAGTTCCTTGTTGAGCCCAGACACGCGCGCCCTGATCGCATCAGCAACGGCAATGGTGTTGGCTCCTGATTGTCTAAACACCATCAAGAAAATCGAGCGAACACCGTTATGAAAAGTCCTTGCCTTCTCATCTTCAAGACCATCCGTCACCGTTCCAACATTTCGAAGCGTTACGGGAACATCGTTTCCCACAAAATTCACAAGGGTCGATTCGATATCTTTAAAGGATTGGAATTCGCCGAGCGTTCTCAAAATAGCTTCTTTATCAGCGCGATTCACCTTGCCCGCCGGAATATTAAGCCCCGTGGAAGCGAGCCGCTGAGCCACCATGGTCGCCGACACTTCATAGGCTTTTAACTTGGCTTGCTCAAGCTCTACACGTATCTCTCTTTTTCTCCCGCCAATCACCTCCACTAAGCCGACATGGTCCACTTGCTCGATCTTTGGCCGGACCACCTCATCGGCAACGTCATAAAGTTTGGCTTCTGGCAGATTTCCAGTGATGGATACAATAATGATGGGCTGATCCGACGGGTCAATCCGACGAATCACCGGCTCCTTGATGTCTTTTGGCAGCTTAACCTTCGCTGAGGACACACGGTCTCGGACCTGTTGTTCCGCATATTTCGTATCCGTTTCAAGTACAAATTCTGCTACGACAATGCTCATCCCCTCTCGGCTCAAAGAACGCAGCCACTTGATTCCTGCCACTGTGCTTATTTCGTCTTCCAGGACTCGCGAAACGAGTGTTTCCATTTCCGAAGGACCGGCCCCCGGATAGGCGGTTGTCACCAGAACCACCGGGAAAGTCACGTTGGGAAAAAGATCCACTCCCAGTCTCTGCATGGACAAAAAGCCCAGCACCAACATCACCACCACTATACAAGTGATAAAAATGGGCCTTTTGATAGAGAGGTCAGCCAAAGTCATGGTGGTCACTCTCGTTAGGTGTCATTGCTAAACAGTTTCATCAGCGCTGAGATTCTCAGTATCTCAACTTGCGCTTTTATCCTCATAGCCTGGGCCAGCGCAAAGTCCTGCTCGAACATCAACACGTGGTAGGTAGTCGTCCTGCCCCGCGAATGACGATCTTTTTCATAATCCAATTTTTCCTTCTGAGCCTTTTCAATTTCAAAGGCAAGCCCAAGTCTTGTTTTTGCATCGGTGAACTTCGTCGTCAAATCATTCCACTGCTGATCTTGTTCAAAAACCTTCCGCTGAAAATTAAGATGAGCCCCTTTTTTCTCTTTTTCATAACCGCTGCGATTATCACTTAATGTCCCAACATCCAGAGGGGTTAAAAACTTCATTCCCACTGCTACTGACGGCTTGTCCGTTTTTATCGACTGAGCCACTACTGCCCCCAGTTCAGTGTCTTTACCATTTAACGAGAAAGAAGCTGACAGATCCAGTTGCGGCAGGTTCCGATGTCTGGATAATTCTGCGTTCGCTTCAGCCAGGCGATTTAACTGCTCAGCCGCTTTCACATCCAGACGCATGCCCGCTCGAGTGGGCATGCTGACATCTTTCCCCAGATCGTGCCTCATGGGAGGCAGACTTTCGCTTACTTCAGAGGATTGCAGACCACGAAACGAGTTAAACTGCCGAGATGCAGATCCCTCTTCATCAATCGACGCCTGCCATTCGAGCTTTCTCACAAGCAGCGCCGCTTCGGCTTGCAATAAATCGGAGCGATCAGCAAGACCCAGGCGCACTCGCCGAGCGCTCCAATCTTTAATACGGAGCGCTCTGTCCAGGCTGTCTTTTTGAACCGCTACCATCTCCCTCGCCGCTGAAAGCCCCCAATAAGCCCCTTCCGCCTCTACTAACCATTGCTTCGCCTTAAAGGCTTCCAGAAAACTCGTTCCCAGCGCCTGTGCCGACACCACCTTTTCCTGTGCTGTGGTCTCTGTTCCCCAGGCGTTTCTCCAAAGAGATTGAATCAGCTCCAAGGTGGGTCGGACTTCATAGTAACTGGGCTCTGCAATAAATAACGGGTTAACGTCGCTCAGCGCAGTATGCGACAGATTGTAGGACAGTTTCCCCTGTAATCCAAAACGTGTGAGCTGGCTAACTCCCAGCGAATAGCCGTAGTAGAGGGTCTTTGAACCAAGAAACGCACTATTGGCAGTTGGTTTGGCATCATTGAGATAACTCAGCGTACTGAATAGAGCCGGTTTCACCAGCAATGAGGCTTCCCCTGCTCTTAGCAAAGCCCCCTCGCTTGTCGCTCTTGCAGCTGCCCAACCTCCATGCTTTTCTCTCACTTGTTGCAGGTACGATTCGAGCGTAAGCGCACTGAATCCATGAACCGGTAAAACCAGCCACGCAAGAATGAGGGTAAGCTTTCCCATAACCTCGCGAATCATAATGGTTAATCTGTTATATGGCTACCGCGTTGTCGTAGCGAAAGTTGGAGGTCGGGGAAAGTACTCTTCCCCTTGTCTCGCGCTAACGCCTAGTGTTATATGGTCTTATTCGGCGGGGAGAATAGTGCTACAAAAGACATTTATCGTGTTCTGTCTTATGGTGCTTTGCCAAACAAAGGCTATTTCACGCTGGCACCATGCCGTTTATGCTTGTACGGCCTTTCACTGTCACCTCAGAAGCCAACAAATTCCGGTACAACTTTCACAAAGGAATATTCGACAGGCGAGTACTTTATTAACCGAGCAAATCGAATTGCGTGCGATAGAGCAATTAGACCACTTTTTACTGAAAAGCGGAGTCAGTTTATCGGAGGTCATTCTTCTTGGCGCTCCTATTATTGATGCCGATATCGAAAGTTCTGAGGAACACCGGACTCCTCTCTTTTATCGTGGTTCCCTTCGTATAGACGCCAACGTGATTTTTAATTTGCTCATGCCTGTTTTACCCGAGACCGCACCCGCGATGGTGGAAAATTTTAGGTTTGTTCTAACCAGTGGAGAAAAAGTACTTTTTTCCTTGCCCGTTGCGGCTAGCCAGCTAGAAACCATTAGCTATTTACCCGCCGTCACTTCTCAAACAAACGCTCTCCATCTATCTGGCCAGCAAAAAGCTGCTCTTTTGAATTGGTTTTCTAATCTTGGGCGCGCAGAGCAGAAACTGGCCCTAGCCCGGAATGTCATTCTTTCACTCGAAATGAAAACAAAATACGGGCACGCGCTGAGCTTCCCCATTTTCTATGGCCGCACTGTCCACAGAGCAATCGGCATTTGGGTTGGGTTTTGGCAGGCTTGCGCCGATGTCATCATGGGCAATGAGTAACGCTCATGCCACTTTGAGCGTTTCGCGCCATAACCAAAAAGTCCTCCTTCGATCCCATCAATTCAAACTTGATGGTGTACCAGCGTTTCTTGTGTTTTCTAACGCACGGAAGAAAGTTTTTTGACCTTGGCGCAGGTCAGTGGACTGCTTGTCACCTGCCCATTTAGCTCGTGCCCAAACAAAGTGCGAAGTGAAGGACATGGAATAAAGCTTGTGCCCACTCTCCAACCTTCCTGCAGGACGGTAGCAAAAGTTAACGCCTTTTTGTGAATGCATCCCTAAAACTCTTTACAGAAAAATCACGACGGCCCTTTTTATCGACGAAATACCGCCTTATTTACGAATGAACTCGGCTGGGGTCACCTCTCAAGGTCTTTCAGCGAGACATGGTCGTGAAACACCTCTTGGGTGATCAGAATGCACAGTGAAGGACCTGGCATAAAGCTTGTTCCCAGTCTCCAACCTTCCTGCAGGACGGTAGCAAAAGTTAACGCCTTTTTGTGAATGCATCCCTAAAACTCTTTACAGAAAAATCACGACGGCCCTTTTTATCGACG
>JACQOU010000087.1 GCA_016207775.1 Deltaproteobacteria bacterium | reverse complement strand
TAGTTGGCTTGTCCAATGTTTCCGAGCCAGGCGCGCGAAGAAATATTAATGATTTTTCCATAATGATTTTCCTTCATCGACGGAAAAACGGCCTGAATAAGGAAAAAAGCCCCTTTCAGGTTAACATCCAACACACTATCCCAGTCAGTTTCAGAAATATTGGCAAGCCAGCCATCACGGATAATACCGGCATTGTTGACAAGGATATCAATTCGCTTGAATTCTTCGATGGCGGCTGAAACAGCCTCCTCAACTTCGAGTTTATTAGCAACATTCGCACAACAAGCTAGCGCCTTTCCACCCGCCTTAGTCATTTCATGAGCGATCGATACAGCGAGTTCTGACTGGACATCCACTGCAACAATGGAAGCCCCTGCTTTCGACAGACGCTTTGCAATGGCAGCACCAATGCCCTGGCCCGCACCCGTTACCAACGCTACCCGGTCCTTGAGGTTATGTTTCACGCCGCTACCTCAAGCACCATCGCTATTCCTTGACCACCGCCGATACAAGCAGATACCACGCCAAATTGCTTTTTCTGTCGTCGCAAAGTTTTCAAACAACTAATCGCAAGCCGCATGCCCGTTGCAGCAAGAGGATGGCCGATTGCAACCGCTCCACCATTCACGTTCAGTTTCCCCAAGTCGAGCTCCAGCTCTCTCGCTACTGCCAAGCACTGCGCACCAAAGGCCTCATTGATCTCAAATAAATCGATGTCTGAAACATTCATCTTGAGCGCTTTGAGCACTGAGCGAATGGCCGGGGCAGGTCCAATTCCCATGATTTGCGGTTCCACTCCAATGGAGCAGTAACCCAATATCTTGCCGATAGGCTTAAGGCCATGAGCGGTCACATATTCGTCCGATGCGATCACGGAAGCAGCCGCTCCGTCGACAATGCCTGAAGCATTGCCTGCAGTGGTCGGACCTTCTTTCGTAAAGGCGAACGGCAGTGTGGCTAGTTTTTCCATTGTCGTTTGCCTGGGATGTTCATCGGCAATCAAATCCTGCTGGCAATTGGCCCTAAATTTTCTTGGCTTCAGCCCTTGTCCTTCAAAAACACCGCTTTTGGGGAAAGCAAACATTTCTTCCTTGAAAACGCCCTGCTCATAGGCAGCCCGGTAACGGCTTTGGCTTTGCAAAGCAAACTCGTCAACTTCCAAACGAGTGAGCTTGTACTGCCTGGCAAGATTATCCGCCGTATGCCCCATGGGCACCGCCGACGTATCATTCAAAGCTTCCCACAAAAAATCGATGACTTCAGGTTTACCCAGACTAAATCCCTGCCGAATGCCAAATGATACCAACGGAAACCGGCTCATCGATTCCGTGCCGCATCCCAGAACCACATTCCCTTGACCTGCGGCTATCTGCTCTGCTGCCTTCGCCAACACTTCGATCCCCGAACCACACAGCCTCTGGACCAGCAACGCGGGAGTTTCCAGCGCAGCGCCAGAATAAAGAGCAATGTGTCTGGCAAGAAAAAGGCTATCCCCGCTCCCGTGACCGATATTGGCAACAATGGCTTGGCTTACCTCCGAAGCCGGCACGCGGCTGGCTTCCAATGCAGCTCGTGAAGCTGAAATTCCAAGATCGGTAGGCGTTACCGAGCACAGCGCCCCGGATAGCTTTCCAAAAGCGGTGCGCCTGCCATCGACGATAGAAATTCCACAAACCGTGGCTCCTATGCCGGTACTGCGAGATGAAAATCCCTGGATACTTGCTCTGGTTGCTCCCATCTCTAACCTCCTGTAAATTCGGGCTTGGTTTGGTTCAAGATGCTCTTCAGTCCGGTAAGGGCATCCTTGGTTGAAAAAATTTCTTTAAGATGATCCAGCTCCAAAGCGAGTGCTCGATCAAGCGGCAGTTTCTCACCCTCGTCAACGAGTGCCATTGCCACTCTCAGAGCTTTCGGAGCTTTTCTTCGTAACGCTTTCTCAAAAGCCCTTAATCCAGGAGCCTGCTCAAAGGTATTGGGTGCCAACATGCCATCGAAAGGAGCAAACACCTGTTCCATTTCATTTTGAGATAATCCTGGAGCCTTCGCTTCGGGCAATCTCAGTTGCACCAGCTCCTCAGGACTTGATATTTCAGCGATGGAATCCACAAGTCCATATTGCAGGGCGGTTTTAGCGTCGATAAATTGGCCGGTTGCAATGAGCAATTTCGCAAGTCCTTTTCCAATTAATCGGGGCGCTCGCTGAGTACCGCCTAGACCCGGATAAATCCCAATTCCTGTTTCTGGAAAGGCAAGCACCGCTCTGGGGCTTGCGATACGGATGTGACAAGCCAGCGCCAACTCAAGCCCGCCCCCTAATGTCAGCCCATTCAAATACGCAACCACTTTACGGCGCGAAACGCTGATTGCCGAAAATAGTTTCTGGCCCTTTTCAGTAAATTGAACGATCCGGTTGAGGTCCCCTTTTTCAATGTTCTGAATGAAAAACTTAATATCCGCTCCCGCGACAAAGGCCTTGCCTCTTGAAGTCAAAAAAATCGTTTCAACAGCAGGATCGCTATCCAGATCGCGCCAACACTTTTCAAGCTGTGCAACGGTTTCTTCAGAAAGCGGATTCATTCGATCCGGCATACAAAACTCGATAATACCGGAGGAACCGATCTTACGTGAGCGCACCCACTGAGGATTTGCATGCACGCGAATGTCGCGATCGTTCATCATTTCAAAGGGACCTTTGGGCCAACGAAGTCCCACTCGCGCCCCTAAATCGGCTGACGCCGCGTCGGTCACCCCTTCGTCCACCATTTGGGAAGCCACTTCTAAGGTTGCGGTCACAAGACGTTTCTCTATGACAGCCGCATCATTGGTTCCACCCGCCCGAACCTTCGTGTCTTTAAGGTCCCAGTCTTTTCGGGAAGCAACCTGATCGCACAATATTTGGGCGGGAGCGTAGGAAGGACCCAGCCGATCAGCAAGCCCTGCCGCTGCATGCTCAGCAATCGGTACACCCGTCGCATTCATGAGCGCAAAGGGTCCCATTCCCACCCCAAAACATTTGCATGCTATTTCGTCGATAAAAGCAATACTCCCTTTACCCTCTTCATAAAGGCGGCATGCCTCATTGAGCCAGGGAACGAAAAACCGGTTTACGGCAAATCCAGGGGCATCCTTCGTTAAGATAGGAATCTTATCGATCGAGTAATAAAAATTATAAAGAAGATCCACACTCTCTTTGGAAGATTGTCGCGCCGAAACGATCTCAACCAATTTGTTTTTGGCAGCATGGAAGAAATAATGCACGCCCACGACGCGACTTGGATGCTGCAAGCCTTCTGCCACTTCGGATACAAGAAAAGAGGACGTGTTAGTGGCTAAAATACAATCAGGGGTCACTGCCTTTTCGAGATGACGGAACACGTCTTTCTTTACATTGCGATCTTCGAAAACTGCCTCCACGACCAATTCACAATTGCTAATGTTAGAAAAATCTGTTGTAGACGACAGACGAGAAAGGATCTTCTTTTCTTCATCCTCTGAAATCAACTTTCGGTTTTTTGCTTCGCCAAGACTGGCAGCAATCAACCCCATCCCTCTCTCCAAAGGAGCATGCGCCAAATCGACAAGCTGCACTTCTAAGCCCTTCATCGCAAAATGCTGTGCGATGGCTGAGCCCATGGTGCCAGCGCCAATAACCGCTGTTCTATTCAGACGTTTCATGCGTTTCCCCTTGCTAGTATTCTTTTTTCCAGGTTTCTCATGAAGGCGTACGCCGTATGAACAACCGGAACGGCAAGACTCCGCTGATTTGCCAGCTCAACCATCCTGCCACAAAGATCTTCATTTTCTGTTTTTCTGCCATTTTCAATGTCCACCAGCATGGAAGGCTTATGGTGTCCGCCTTTAGCAAAATAATTCATCGCATACTCCTCAAAGTCATTGCCCACAGCGAGACCTTCCGCTTGAGCAATCCCAATCGCTTCTCGCACCATATCCTTGACAACTTTTTTTATATTCGGGTCTTCCAAAGCATCTTTCATTGTCAATCCGGTCAAAGAACAAACTGTGCTCAGCGAGGCATTGAGTATCGCTTTCTTAAACGCTTCGGTGCGATAGTCTTTTTGAAGAACCATTGGAAATCCACCGTCATTGAAATCTTTTATGAGCTTCTCTTTTAAACTGGAATTGACTTCTCCTCTGTCAGAAAGCACGTGCGTGTGAGAAAAAAAGACCTGGATCTCATTCAATGTCTTAAAACCGCAGCCAAAGTGCAAAATCATTCTCAACATACGATCAGTCCCGAAGCGCTGTTCAATGTATCGTTCCACGTCCAGACCGTTTTGACAGGAAACAAAAAGAGAATTCAATCGTGGCGCACAATGTCTGATTTCATCCAGCACTTGCGCCGAATGACAACTTTTTGTAGCCAATAAAATGACTTCGGGCGCGGCTTGCAAGAAATCTTTCAAGTTGTCATGGATTTCATCCATCCGTACATCGGCGTCCAAAGCGCCCCGAATAGCCAAAGGCTTTTGCCGTAACGCGACCGTCTTTTCAGGTTCAATACAAAAAACTGAAACACGCTGTCCCGCTTTGACAAGGTGTGCTCCAAGAGTACAGCCAACCGGCCCAGTACCAATCAATCCGTAGGTCATTTGCTTTTCCTTTTGCTGTCCTTGGCTTCAAGACTAACCAACCATGCATCCTCGGGAAGTTTTTCTCTCAGCCCCTTCTCAATGGCAATCAAATAGGTTTCGAAATTTTCTTGAATGCGACTGGGCACCAGCTTAAAAGAAGGAGTAAGCTCGCCCTTTTCCAGCGTTGGTTCATGACGAATAACCGCTGCAATGCTTACACGCTCAAACCTGGCGGCTACCTTTTCATTTAACTTTTCAAGACACTCCTTAAGACACTGCGCCAACTGTTCACAATCGGTGGGGTTTTTGCATTCATCCCCCTCCTTTTTTGCCGAAAAAAGTTCCTGATTGGGAAAAAGAGCTACACAAGGATGGACCTGCCCACGCCCAAACACGTAGGCATGCTTGACATAGTCACAACGAGACTTAATCCGCTCTTCAATGACGGCAGGAAATATCTTTTCACCATTGTTAAGTTTAAACATTCTGTCCTTACGGGACAAAATGCGAACGCCCGTCGTAGTCAACTCTCCGATATCACCGGTACTGAACCATCCATCGGACGTGAGCACGTTCGCTGTCGCCTCAGGTTGATCAACATACCCGAGCATTACATTAGGACCACGCACGCAAATCTCATTTTCGTCACCCAGCCGAATTTCCACACCGGGTATGGGAAAACCAACAACCCCAGGCTCCCTTTCCAGCGAGCGCTCGGTCAAAGTGCAGCAGGGAGAAGTCTCAGTAAGCCCCCACCCCTCCACAACGGGGATATTTTTTTTCTTAAAAACTTCTGAAGTACCCAACGGAAGAGGAGCGGCCGCAGTAAAAACGTACTTGAGATCTTTATGAAAAAATATTTGCTCAATTTCATGTGACTTAAGAACCCGTGAAACTATTTCTTGATATATTTTAGGAACACTGAAAAACAGGTGCGGCTTGATCTCGGCAAAATTTTCTAAAAGGCGATCCACATTTTTTCCGCAAGAGTCATCAATGGCCAGGCATCCGCCCGAATGAAGCGCAAAAAACCGTTCAAAAAGTCCACCGAAACTATGATGCCAGGGCAAATAGCACAGAAAACGCATACCGGGCTCGGGCTTCCATAATATTTCAAGCGCCCTTTGCTGAGACATGAGATTGCGGTGAGTGAGTTGGACTCCTTTAGGAAATCCGCTGGTACCAGAAGTGAACATGATGAGTGAAAGCGTATTTTCAGGGACAGCCTTGAAAATAGTTTTCGTTTTTTCCACTTCCTCCGGAGAACCGTTGCCCAATATTTCGTCAAAGCAAAGCAGTTCTCCTTTAAAACCAGGCAATTTTTCCTTCTGGCCTTTTAGAAGCACGATGGTTTTTGGAAGCATTTCGACGGGAAGCCCTCTTAAAAGTTCGAAATTTTCTATCATCAGGAAACGTACTTTGCTGAAGGCAATCAGCTGGGCAACCAAAGCTTTTGGATACCCAATAAAAATGGGAACACTCACCAGCCCACTCGACATGACCGCCATTTCAGCAACCAGCTTGGCATGAGAGTTGGTTGCAACCAGTGCGACACGGTCACCGGCCACTAAGCCTTTGTTACGGAAAAATGTGGAGGCTCTCAGAATGTCTTGGGTTAAAATCTCCCAGCTCCAATATCTGTATTTGCCTTCAGAGCGCTCTGCGAAGGCGGGCTGGCTTCCAAACTGGCTGGCGTTTCTTAGAAAAAGAGTCCCAATGTTTGGCGTAACGGGTCCAAGCGGCGCTTCACATCGAAGGATTATTTCTTTCATGCGTGCCTCCCCGTAGTCCCGATAATCGTACATGCCTGAACCCAGCCCATAGGGCAGCCCCCAATGCTCCGGCAAAAATGGAAAGCTCATGGGCCCCTATTCGAACATTCAGGCCATCTTTCTCAGCCAACTCATCGATAGCGCAGCGCAACCCCTCATCCTGCGATAAACCGCCTGTGAGAAGAACATCCCCGTCTGCTTTTAACATTTTTAGAAGATTGACAAGACGCCTTGCCATCGAAAGGTGGATGCCTTTGAGAATATTCTGCGTCGTGATCCCTCGGCTTACCATATTGATAACATCAGTCTCGGCGAGCACGGCACATATCCCCGACGGCATCTCGGGCTTATCTGCTTTGAGTGATAATTCGCCAATATCCGCCAAAGTCACCCCTAAATAACGTCCGATGTTCTCTAAAAACTGCCCCGTCCCAGATGCGCATTGTGAGGTCATGCGATATGCAAGCACTTTCGAGCGTTCATCCATGACCAATGCTTTCGAGTGAAGAGCACCGATATCTACAACCGCACGCACTTGTGGCACCAAAAACAGTGCTCCGCGCGCATGGCAAGTCATTGAATAAAAATGCCCCTTCCGAAAGTCCACCATCTCGCCTTCGCCTGTACTAGCCACATAGGCGATTTGCTTTTCATTGAGCTTAAGCCTCTCAAGCATCCTTCGATAGCAACTTTGGATGACGTCTTTGATGTTTCGCTTTCGAATTTTTTCCACTTCAAAAGCCAAGAGTTTCTCGTCATCTCCCTGATCATTAAAGCCCATCAAAGTGGCCTTAATTGAGCTACTCCCGACATCAATACCTGCCGTGTAGAACGTTATTGCCTATCCTTTTTTACTGCATATCCTTCTTTGCAAATAAAGTCGCACCCAGCGCGCCAGTGAAAATACTGTCCGAACTGATATTGGTACGGATTTCACCGTAGTTTTCACTCACCAGATCTTTGAGTGCCGCAACGGCTGCAGAATTTCTAGCGACCCCTCCAGTAAACGTAAATTCACTGAACACTCCGCCACTCCTCGCCAAAAGAGACATTGCCCGGAGAATGATTGCGCGATGAAGACCAGCCAAAATATCCTCCGTCTTTTCTCCTAACGACAGTCGCTCCCTGAGTTCTGCGCCAGCAAAAACCGTGCACG
>JACQOU010000086.1 GCA_016207775.1 Deltaproteobacteria bacterium | reverse complement strand
TTATAAGAGAGATTGAGTATTAATAACACTTAGAAAAGTGGCACGAAAAGAAAAAGCAATATTGGATTCAGCCCAAGCTAGCCTCAAGGCCGGCGAGTTAGGTGCCGCCCGGCGATTACTCCAAAGCGTACATCCTGGCCAGCTCTCTCGAGACCACATTGCCTATTTTGCGTCGTTGTGTCGCGAATCCGGGTTACTGGATTTATCCTTGCGCGCTTTACATAATTTTATTTACCCACAAACCTCAAACCAACCGCCTGCTTCGGACGCAGAAAGAATGATCTATGCGGCTACCCTGATTAAGGTAGGTGCTATCACCGAAGGGTTAGGTATTCTCGAAGGTGTTTCCGCAGGAAAAAATCCGAAGGTTTTGTTTTATCGTGCTCATGGGCTGATTGCGCAGTGGGAATATGAAACTAGCATTCCGGTGCTGTCGCAATACATACAGAGCAGCGGCATAACTGAAAGCGATATTTTTTTAGGAAAACTAAATCTTGCTGCTGCTCTTGTTCATGAAAGGCTGGCTGATAAGGCGGAAGGACTTCTTCAAGAACTGAGAAAATGTGCTTCTATCAATTTTCCTTTGTACCATGGAGCGACACTTGAATTATCCGCCCAAAACGCCATAACCGCCCGAGACTATAAGACTGCACAGGTTTATCTGAAAGAAGCTGAAGGCCAAACAGAGGATCCTCAGAGCCAGCAAGCGTTCTTTATTAGAAAATGGAAAGCGGTAGTACGCTTATTGACACAAAACAAGCCCAATCGGGCTGCTTTCCAGACTGTACGAGACGAAGCCGTTTGCAGGAAACATTGGGAAACCGTTCGTGATTGCGATTTTTATTGGGCTGTGGCTACTCGAGATCGCAATCTTTTGAATAAGCTCTATTTTGGTACGCCTTTTCCCAGTTTTAAAAAGCGCTTTTCCAAGGAACTCACATTTAAGTTTGAGTTTTCAAATCATTATGATTGGCAAATTTCCCCGGGCAAGGGACAAGTACAAACGTTTCTGTGTGAGCGTAGCTCTTTAGAAGACAAGCCTGTTCTATATCGGCTTGCCCGCCTATTGACTTCAGACTTTTATCGTCCGTTCTCAATTGGCAGCCTTTTTTCCTCCGTGTATTTAGAAGAATATTATAATGTCAACACAACCCCCAATCGGGTTCACCAGCTCGTCCATTCGTTGCGTACTTGGTTTAACGAAAATCAGATTCCACTCTCTGTTGTTTCCAAAAAGAGTCTTTACAAATTAATTGGCAAAAGACCCTGCAAACTCAGAATTCCGTGCTCCTGGGAAGGCAGTGGAAAGTCCGCATGGCTTTCCCAACTCCAGAATGACGTATTTACCATTCAAGATGTTATGTACATTTCGGGCAGTCCCAAGCGAACTGCAAACCGTCTTCTGGCAAAGGAAATCGTAAAGGGCACTGTTCGGCGAACTGGCGCGGGAAAGAACACTCACTATACGGTTGTTCAGAACAAGTCATCTTTCGGCTAAATTCTTTCAAGAGGTTCAAGAAGTGGTACGAAGGGAAGCTTGAATGACAACTTAAGTTTTGACAGGGCCAGCCACCTATGAGAATGATTCTCAATATCAATTAATGGTTGGAGGCCAAATGAATAAAAAGATAGCAAGTGTTTTTACCGTTATAACCATCCTATTATCGGCGCAAGTATTTGCGGGGGAAGAACATCCGCTCAGTACAATTAAAGGGACAAACATCGACCTGAAGGTATACGATCACGCTTTTGCTGGCTCGATCCGGGAGTTTGTTGCCTGGGGTGCCATGGAAGAAGGGCAGTTCAAGTCAGAGTTGCGGATGCGCAAAGCTGGCCAAACCATCAGCGCCAATTTTGGAAAGACCGAGGACGGTATCGGCGGGGTGATTCAGTACCGAACCGAATCTGGGACAAAGCAGACGTCCATCTTTTTTGAGCGCCTCGATAAGGAGCACCAGACGTTCATGTTGAAAATAAACGGCGAATCAGTGCCTGTGATAGTGACTTCGGATAAATTTGTGGGTAACCACTTTATCAATCCTACCTACACAGCACAGCTAAACGGCGAAAAAATAAGTTTCACGCTAACTGGCCAGGCGTGCTACGGATATTCTCTTCATCTTGTCATGATGATTATCGGAGCATACGTCAGCTAATTTGTGCGTCGGGGGGCTTCCTCATGCGAGCTCAATTATTTATCGCGACTATGTTCGTGCTTGCAAGTCATTGCCTTGCGGGTGATGTGCTCCATTTCGAGGCCCTCCTCACGGCCAAGGTGTGCAATGTTTTTTCTTTGCGTTCGGCATTCAGAAAGACTCGAGTGCCAGTGACGCTAGAACTTGCACAAAGCGGCCAGTGGCCCAGTTACCAGACTGCATCGCAAGTGTTGGAGTACCCTATCGAGGAACTTAAGGACGGTCGTCATTTGAAAGTAGTGATCGGCGTTGCACAGAGGACCAAAGATTCGAAGATTAGATTGGACCTTCGGATTGTTCACTCAATACTGGGAACGATGGCTCAATCCATGTTGGTCATGGATTCCTTAGATGGCTTAAACACACATCTTCTAAGAACTGGGCCCATACAGGAAGAAGGCAACATCATAACCGCCTACCTGTCATTGAAGCATTAGGCTGAAAAGGTATTGAAAAGGTATGGCCTACCTTCTTGTTACCCATGTGCGCTACCAAAATGTAGGCCATACCTAATTAATACCTAATTACTTGGGTTCGAAGGCTACCACCTTAACTCGAAGGACATTACTAAGTTTGTTGTCCGCATCTTTAACTTGAATTTCAACCCAACCGAGCTTGGATCCGGGGGTGTACCTGGCTTTGGTGGGAGTGGAACTCATGACTTGAATCAAGCCCACATCGGGGCCGGTTGGAGGATCGAGGAGAGTGCGGTCAGGAAGAGTGAACTTAACGATAGAAAAGGTGTAATTGGGTCTTCCACCCTCGACGGTTAGGACAATCGAATCGTCCGCATAAACTTCGCGCGGTCCGGATAAGCTCAGATCAGATCGACTTGGAGACTGTGCAGCCGGCTGTGTACTCTGGCCATCCGATTTTGCGAACATTTCCGCGCATTGGCCAAAGCCAGCTATACAATAGTGCTCTCCGCAACCACTCAAAAGAGTTACGCACAGAGCCAGACAAAAAGCGATTGCTGTTTTCATCAGTCACCTTACAAAACCACGGCTAGCTTCTAGCAAAGGATGAGCCAACTGGGCTGGGGTAAGATAATGCCCTTTGATTAGCCGATTGGACAAAATTTGTCAGTATTCTAAAAAATATGCCGTAGATCCCCGCCGCTTGCGGCGCGGGATATAAGGCATCCTTGCCAGGGGATTGTAAAGGGGCTCGGAGTGGCCCCTTTTCCCGTATAGGGCCGAGTGCGGTAAGCTGCTTGGCCTATGTT
>JACQOU010000027.1 GCA_016207775.1 Deltaproteobacteria bacterium | reverse complement strand
TATGGACTTGGTATCCAAAAAACAAAGAAAAAATGCGTCAATGGAAGAGACGTTGCAGTGCTTAGTGGAATGTTTTCTAAACCGGGAAGATCCCATCCAAAAAGCAACACGTGCAAGCACAAGCGTACCCAACACACAGGCAAAAGCAATTCCTGCTGCCATTAAACATCAAGTGAACCAAAAGATGATGCATCTTTCAGGGCATGGACTATCAGAACAGGCTATCAAGCCCTCAAAAGAAGGGCGTTACGACTAGATACACAAAAATACCGACCAACCCCGGGTAATTCCCCGGGGTTGGTGCCTTCTTTATTCTTCCAGACTAGTTCCACTCATGTTCATTGAGTGTGTTAAACCACACATCAATAATCAACAGTGGTACTGAGCGTCCGTCGATGTTTCGACGGAAAGTGGATCGCTGGCGCGTTTCATTTCCATAGGAATCGACTTCATTGACATCCGCGTACTTCAGGTTGATAGACTCAATGCCTGCCCGGTTTAGGCTGACAATTTCTCCCTTGTCGGACTGGCCATTGAAGTTTCTATCTAGCCATAGCTTCACACTTTTCCAAGCCGCATCGTTGGCTGTGAAGGTGCCGTCGTCATCACTGTCCAGCTCTTTGAGCGCTTCAAAGCCGTTGAGCGCTCTTAATCCGTTTTCAAGCTTGGTAGCGGATCCAAAGAGCTCCGCTCCGCTGTCAATGCGTCCGTTGCGATTGAGATCTCTGACAAGGAACGCGAGGTTGGGCTTTGCAACCCAGCCGGTTATGATAGCAGTGCCCGTGTCGTTGAGGTCAAAGCGCACGCCGTCTTCAGGACCTGAAAGAGTGACCCCTTCTCCTGTCAGATCCAGAACCAGCGGACTGTATTGTTTTTCACAAAAGTCCGGGTTCTTGCTCAAGGTGAGATGCCGGCCTGACCAGACTTCCATAACGAGCGCGCACGGGAACGTCGATGCTTTAAATGAGGGATTGGAGACGGAAAGCTGAATTTTTTCGTCCGTGCACTTGCCGTTACCGTCCCGATCGTCGCACACCGCAGCCGATACCCACATTTTCTTCCATTCTTTCGGAAACTCACGTTGGATGACGTCCATCGCCAACATGACGTGCCGATTGAATTTCGGTCCGAACATGTCCACCTGGGTAAGGTCGACACTGTTGAGTAGCACTGTCGGTGCGCTCTGCATGCCTGGACCTGTTCCATAACCTTTCGTAGGCTGATAGATGGTCGGTGGTCCTAAGTAAATAGGCGAAGCAACCATGCAGGTGCTGCAACGATGGTTGTTATCAACCGGTACGGGAATCCATGCTTCAAACGAAAGCACTGGGTGTTTGGCCTCTTCGAAGAAGACAAAGTCTTTCAACGTGCTTCTGTATTGAGAACAGACCCGGTTGAATTTGACTTTTATCTGACCATCTTTGCACCGGCTCTTCGTGCAATCCTTATCACCTTTGCTGCACGATGCTTGTTTATTGCAGGACTTGCACTGATTGCACGCTGTGCACTTACTGCAACCGTTATTACACTGACTACATTTACTGCAGCCTTGGTTGCAGCTGCTACATGAACTCCCCGTTTGGTTGCATTTGCTGCAACTGCTGCATGAGCCGCTACCACTGCCGGGGCATGAACCGCCCTGGTCAGTGGAACCTCCGGGGTTGTTCCCACCTTGACCAGAGTCTGCAACATCGGTGTTATTGCCGCCGGTAATCGATTGAATGATCTCTTTAATTTTGTCTTCAATATTCGCAATGATTTCTTTAATCTGTTCTAAGAGGGTCTTGCCACCACCATCCTGTCCACCGGTCCCTTGACCAGCGCCACCTTGGGAACCCGAATCCGTATTGCCTGCCGTCGTGCCGGAACTTCCACCCGTTGTGCCGCCGGAGGTTCCTCCTGAAGTCGAAGAGCCGCCACTGGAAGTCCCCGAAGATCCGCCCGAAGTGCCCGTGCCGGATCCGCCGGTACCGCTCGTTCCAGTACTGCCGCCAGTCGTTCCACCGGTACTACCAGAATCTGCCGTAGACCCAGAGCCTGAGGAACCGATTGTTCCGCCGTCTGTTTGAGCACCTCCACTGGAACCCGTTCCGCCGGTAGAGGCAACCGTTGTTCCACCCGTTGCCCCACTGCTTGAGTCAGTCGAGCCACCGGAAGTGGAAGAAGTTCCTGATCCAGAGCTGCTGTCCGTGGTACCAGAGCCTGAAGATGAAGCAGTGCCCGAGCCACTGGAAGTCCCGCCCGATGTTGTCTGTCCACCATCACTGCTAGTGGTCGTACCGGTACCAATCGTTCCACCATCCGAGGAACCGGAAGTCCCGCCGCTTGTACTTGTAGATCCTGAATCACTCGAAACTGTGGAGCCGCCACTGCCGGTGCCAGCAGCAGTATCCGAGCCAGAACTTCCCGAGCCGGACACTGTCCCGGAACCCGATGAAGTTCCCGACGATGTTCCTGTCGTTGATCCGGAACCATCACTGACCGTTCCACTGCCGGAAGTTCCGCCGGTCGATGTGCTACCACCATCGCGGGTCTGACTCGTCGACCCGCTCGAAATAGTACCGCCATCTGTTGTGGTGATTGTCGTACCAGAAGTCGTTCCCGAGCTCGCTCCACCGCTCGTGGTCGATCCCGAACCGGAGGGGTCGCTCGTCCCTGCTGAACCGGAAGTACTGCCCGTACTAGTTCCGCTGGTGTCAGTGGATCCTGAACCGCTCGAAGCTGTGGAACTGCCACTGCCTGTGCCAGCAGCAGTATCCGAGCCAGAACTCCCTGAACCACTCCCTGCACTAATCGTACCGGTATCTCCCTGCCCGGATACCGATCCGCCACCGCCTATGGTTCCTGTTTCTCCTAAAGATGGATCCACAGCCTCTCGCATGCCAGGTATCGCGTTATTGCCTGGGAAAAAGGCGCTGGATGCAAGGACCGCGGCCTCTTCATCATTCGTTTGGCTGACGCGGGAATTTTGGGAACATCCCGCCAAAAGGGTTGCCACAATGAAACCAATGACTTTCCATCCGTTGGATCGTTTCATAACTTCCTCCTTTTAAGGGTCCTTAGTTCTTAGTTTTGTTTTTCAGAGTAAGACACTTCTATTATGGCGCCGTTAATTGGTATGGCATTACCTGTGAAGACGATTGAATTTGTTTCTGCCTCGTAGACGAATCCATTCTCAGAGGAATAGGGTATTTGGACGCCATTGACGAAAACTCGAACGCCTGTACCCGTTGCATTTGAGGACAGCGGAAAGCGAATTCCCCTGTCCGCTATCATCCGGGCAATCGTATCCATGCTGTCCGCCAATTCTGCGTTACAGATACTACCCGTGGCACCCCCTTCTAATCCTTCTTCAAGTGATTGGTAGCGAGTGCCAAGACTTGCGAGGGTGCACGTACTGGATGACATCCCCACAATGGGAAACACACTGATATCTATTTCCCGTGCTTTTTGAACGTCTTTGAAGAAGTTGATATAGCGATCCATTGAATAGGGGACATAGAGCGGGTTGTGTTCAGGCTCAACGCCGTAACAGCCACGGTTGTCAGGCGTGCCCGACTTAGTCGGATCACAGGAATAATCCTGTTCGTCTGCTAGGAAAATAACGATCAAAGGAACCCCTGCCCTCATAAACTTGGATCCATAGGTTCCGATGGTCTTCATGGAGCTTTCAAGTCCTTGTTCCCAAAAGCTAGTAGGGGAATCGTCGATAGCATTGACCAGACGACCAAAATCACCCATGGGATCATTCGAATTGCTCGATACGACTTCAAGGTCTTCGGGGCTTTTCACCAACTTTCCCGCGTTCGTAAAGTAGTCGGTAGTGGTAATGGCCATTTGATAATCAATCGCTTTACGACCATTGAGCAGCTGCACAAAAACGCTCATTCGGTTTTTCACATAGTCACGTTTATCTCTCATGCTGTCTGAATTATCCATCACCCACAGAAAATCATATTGGTCTATGCTATAGAGCTGGGAAAATACGTCACTTCGAAACACGTTGGAATAGAAGGTATCCTGCTGACTGCAGCTCGCCAGCACCATCCACAGTGCGACTGTGACTAAAAGAAACCTAGTTTGTTTTGCGTCTTTCATGGCGCTGCCTCTTTTGAGCCTTCCGTTGTGATTCGTTTTGGTACCCGACCTACCCAAGTATTATTCTGGACCTCATGACTAAAGGTTTTATTAAGCGATTGTGAAACTCTTCGAATAAGGTGGCCAACTGCCGGAAATGCCACGCCGATAAGCAATTATATTGTTTTCTTCACGCCAACTTAAACATTACTAACTGCCGAGGATTGCTTGTGAAAAAATCAAACCATGTCTCAAACCGTGTTTTGACTAGAACAGCCCGCCCCCACTAAAATTGTCTTAAGCCAACATTCCGAGAACCCCTATTCGCAAAAGAGGTGATTTATGAAACATGGTAACGCGAAGACTTCTCGGTCGAACGTCGTTCGATTTCCTCACTTGCGCGCTTATCCAAGAATACAAATGCCCGGAAAAGTATACATTCACGACGAAGCCAGGCTGTTTATTGCCCCGTTGAATAATATCTCTGCCGGAGGCCTTTTCGTGAGTGGCCTGGTTGCCATTCCAACAGGCAGAACGGTGCGCATTGTCGTTAAGTCCGAAGGGTTCGATGCTCCCATTCAAGCCCGGGGAACGGTAGTGAGGGTAGAAAAGGATGCCCGTAAGGGCCTGGCAGTCGCATTTACCTCGATTTCGGCTGCCGCCAAAGAGTTTATCAATCAATGTGTCTGTGTGCCTGAGCTTGAGCAGGTTGCATAAGGCATAAGAAGGAGAGAGCGTTGAAAGCCAGCACCTATTGCATCTTCGTCATTGCATGCCTGTTGTGGATAATTCCTTCACCTGCAGCCGATATGGGCCTTAAGAACCGTATCAAGATAAAAAAGAAAAGCCAACTCTCTGTCTCTTCATCGGAAAATTCTGAAGAATATACGTTAGAAAAAATAGAGGTCCTGGGGAAAAAAAGAAAAAATCTTATTTTGGATATCCGTCGATTTGTCCGTGAGGCAAAAGACCCAGAACAGAAAGCAGAGCTCAATTTGAGGCTCGCTGCTCTGCACATGGAGGATTACTACGCGGGTCTTGCGAAGACGCAACAAACCTATGAAAGAGAACTCGCGGAACATGCAAAAATAAAGAATAATAAAAAACCGCTCCCAAAACTGGACAATTCCGAAGCGATTGCAGCTTTGGATAAAGCACGCAGCATCTACAAAGATTTGGTCAATCGCTACCCCAATCATCCCCGGCGAGATGAGATGCTCTACTCTCTTTCCGTTGCTTCCCTCGACAAAGGCCAAACCACCGAGGGAATGAGCACTTTCCAACAGCTCACTGAGCAGTACCCTCATTCACGGTATTTGAACGATGCGTTTGTTCAGCTGGGCGATCACTATTTTGATAGCAACCAGTTTGCTAAATCGGAGCCTTATTACGACAAAATTATTCAGCGCAAATATGCCCCCCTCGTTCCTTATGCAACGTACAAAAAAGCATGGTGTGCCTACAACACGGGGAGAACCAGCCAAGCGCTGCAAAGTTTCAGGTGGGTCATTCAAAATGAGGATCTTGAGGATCGCAGTGCCCCCATTCGAATTAAGAATGAAGCATTGAGGGACATTACCCTTCCTTTTGTTGATCTCAAACTGGTTTCGGAGTCCATTGCATTTTTCCGAACGTACGGAGATACCCAGTACCGAAAGGGCCTTGAAACCATGGCCTCGCTTTATTTCGAAGCAGGCGATTACCGAGATAGTATTACGATGTGGCAAACGCTTTTAGAGCTGGATGCCAATCACCCGAAGAATCCGGAATACGACCTCAGTATTGTGGATTCGATGAAACTGAAAAATGAAGCCCGCGAGGCTACTGACCGTCTATTTGCAAGACTGCCCGGTTATCTGGAAAACTCAAACTGGTATGAACTCAATGCCCCAAGTCCAAAAGTGGTCAAGGAGGCTCAACAAAAGTTTGAGGAAACAGCGAGAAAATATGCTTTCGAATACCATGCTCAAGGCCAGAAAACAAAAAACGAAAGCTTGTACACGCTGGCCAGAAATCTGTATGAAAAATATCTGGAATTTTTCTCTGCCAGTGCCTTTGCCGCACAAGTCCGTTTTTATCTTGCGGAAATTCTTTTCAGACAGCAAGTCTACATTGGAGCTGCAGACCATTATTACCGGGTATACAAAGAAGCCAGCCACGGCTCACTGAAGCTTGATGGCATTCGATATAGCATCGCCTCACTGGAACGCGAGACTAATATTGAACGCAAGAAGCAAGGACTTGCCGAAATCAGCTCCAAGTCCAGCTCTAAATTGAAGGAAAATGATTCAACCCAATTCGTCCCCTACTCCGATGTCGAAAACAAGTTTATTCGAATTTCTGCTGAATTTTTGTCTACTTATCCTTCCTCCAAAGAAGCACCTGATGTGCTTTACCATCAAGCGTATTTGCACTACGTTCATCGCGACCTTGCCAAAGCTTACAAGAGCTTTTGGAACTTCGTAACCACCTATTCCGGAAGTCCATCGGCTTATCATGCGGCCTATCTGATCTTGGATATCCTCAATCGCCGACAGGATTACACAAAGCTGGTCGCCGCCTCGCAAAGATTCTTGAACACCTCAGCCCTATCCCGTTCATCATTCCGGACTGAGGTTGCAGATATTTTGCGACGAGCGGAGCTTAAACGCATCCAAGCGATCGAGACCAAGGGAAACTTCCGCGAAGCGGGTCAAGCCTATCTGAACTACACCCGCACCTATGGAAGCCAAGATGAGGCACTTTTCGAAAAAGCGTTGTACAACGCTTCGGTTAATTTCACCAAAGCTGAAATGACACCCCAGGCGTTGGAAGCGCAGGAGAAATTTCTGCGACGGTTTCCGAAAAGTCCGCTTCGCGAAAACATGCTTCTTCAAGTTGCAAAAACATACGAGATGCTGGCTCAGTTTGACAAAGCTGCAGTTTCTTTCGAACAATTTGCCACTCAATATCCTTCCAATTCGCAAGCCAAAAACGCCTTACGGCTTTCCGGATTGTACTATTGGGGAAGCGGCAATTCCGCTCGCGCAGAAGGGGTGATGCTACTTTATCTTTCAAAACATTCCGATGGACAGCTGGTTGAGAAGGATCTTTTTGACCTCTATGAATCCTCTGGTGCACTTGATAAAGAGATTGCGTATTTCTTTAAGAAAAGAAGCACTCGCGGAATCACCCCGTCCAATTATGTGGCCGACACACTGACAATAGCCGAGTTACAAGCGCAAAAGACCGGAAAAATTCCCACACGTATTCTCGAGGAAGCATTTATCACAGCCGGCCGACATCCTTCCAGCTTAAAGGATGATGCACGGGGAGCCGAAGCCTTTTCGAAGCTTCTGTTCTGGAGCGCATTAAAAAAGGAAGAGACGTTCCAACGCATTCAGTTGTCGGAAAGAAACCTGGAAGGCAATTTGAAGCACAAGCTCGCTGTACTGAAGGAGCTCGAAGCCGAATATCTGAGACTAGCCCAACTCAAGACGGGTGATTGGGGGCTCGGAGCACTCTATCGAACTGCCCTGCTCTATCAGAACATGGCAAAAGAAGTATTCGCAGCACCGGTACCGTCTGTTTTGACCGCGGAACAAGTCGAACTTTATCGCGCTGAGATCAACAAGACTTTCATCAAGCCATTCAGCGAAAAAGCACTGGGCCTTGCCATGCAATGTCTGGACAAATCTCAGGAACTCAATCTCATCTCCCAGTGGACTCCGAAATGCTACTCGGTCGCAGGAGAACTCGAGCCGAAGAAGTATCCTAAGGTCCGAACATTCTATTTGCCACCTTTGCAAACTGCCTTAATGATGCCTCTTAAAGAAAGCTCTAAAATCGAGATTGGCCCAATCAAAAAATATGCGTTTCCTTTCTACTCAACAGCGCTGTTCAGCCCCCTCTATCTCGAGAGAACACCTTCCATGTCGAGTCTCCCAGGGAGTCTGTTCTTTCTTGATGAGTCTAAACAATCCGAGAGCGCGATCCCGATGGGAACAACATACAAACCGCTTTCGGAAGAACGCCGCGGCTTGCTGCTGAAGGAAATGGACGAGGCAAAGCCCAATAAACATGGCAGTTCCTTTGCTTACCTTAATCTTTTAAGGTTGGTCTCGCCTGGTCATGCCACTGGCCCCATTCTCGAATCCATTCAACAAGATCCCCAAAATATTGCGCTACACAACCTTTTTGCACTGGCACAGATGGAAACAGGAAACCTCGCAGCTGCCAAGGTCACTTGGCTTTCATTAATTGCTCGCGGATTCAAGAATGCAGCCATTTGGAATAATCTTGGCGTGGTCACCATGCTGGAGGGTAAAGAGACGCAGGCCATCCAATATTTCCAGGAAGCTTCCTTATTGGAGTTACCCAAAGAAGCGACTGTGAATTTAGGTTTTATCGCGTTGAAGTACCGCAACGGATTTGAAGCAAAGAAATACTTTGAACAGGCTCTGGCGCTCGGTTCAGAGGATGCGACCTTGAAAGTGGGCCTTGCTGTTGCCCAGCTGCAGAATAGGGAATTAGACAAAGTGAGGGAAAGTCTCGTTGATTTAGCCACCCGCTACAAAGAAGATCCCTATGCCCGATTATCACTGGGCTATCTGCTTATGGACGTTGAAAAAGAACCGGAAGCTGCCCGTCGAGTCCTTACGGAATATGTCGAGCAACAATCGCTGGAAAGCGATTTGCAATTCCGCCAGGCCTTGCAAGAAACTAGGAGCATCCAGTCCTCTACCGAGGAACTTCCAAGCGTTGGAAACTAATCCCCAAGGCTGCCGCCGATCACCTTGTCCACTTCAAGAGATTTTTTACGGCTCAATGCCCGGAAGAAATCGGTGAGATACCGGCATCCTGAGAAAAGCGAAATAAAAAGAGCAATGTATAAAATAATAAGCCCCATCTTATAAGCCTGAAAACCGAACGCATAGCCGTACCACATCAAAAATCCGAGCCCTGTAAGTTGGAAGGTCAGCTTCACTTTTCCGGATTGGCCAGCGCTAATAATAATGCCTTCTCCGGCGGCAACTCCCCGCAAAGCAGTAATAAGAAGTTCGCGCGATAAAAGAACAATCGCAAGCCAGGCATCGACACGTTCCAGTTTCATCAATTCGATAAGACCTACCATTAATAGAAGCTTGTCCGCTACCGGATCAAGAAATTTTCCCAGTAAGCTTTCGATGGACCATTTACGCGCGAAATACCCGTCCAGCAGGTCGGTAATACCCGCCAGGATAATAAAAAAGGCTGCAACTTTCCCCGGCGTAATGCCCCACATGGATTCATGCTGGGGCGATGGGCCCTTCACCTCAATTTCCAGCAAGAAAGCAATGACAGGTACAAGAGCAATCCGAAACAGCGTAAGGCTGTTCGGCAAATTAAAGATGTTCTTTGCTGACCGAAATTGCGCATCAAAGTTCATGTTTGATTGTTAACATAATCAGGAGCGTGATAGGCCGCCCGAATGATCGTTTTTATGTTGCCCCGCACATTAAAATCGCCGACCACCTCCATCCTCCACGGAGCACTCGCCTCAATAAGATCATTCAAAATTCTATTCACAGCGCCTTCATGATAAATTTTTTGGTGTCTAAAAGAATTTAGGTACAGCTTCAAGGACTTAAGCTCAATGCATTGGTTGCGTGGTTGATACTTGATGTGAATCGTTCCAAAGTCCGGAAACCCACTCATGGGACACAGCGCCGTCCATTCCGGACAAGTGAATTCAATATCATACCGCCGACCTGTCTCAGGATTATTGAAGGTTTCTAGGTTAACGGTTTGCGGATTACTTTGAATTTTAAAGTCGAAATCATCCATCTGAAGCTCTCGCTCGGTCGTCCACTGATGAGAGTAATATTACACTTTAGGGTTCGCGGCAACTTGGGCCAGGTGGTTTCAGCGAGAATGCCTGCGGCCGTTGTGTTTGATGAGTGATTATGCCATAATAAGCATATGAAACGTACGACTCTTATGCTTAATGAGGAAATACTGAAGGAAGCGGTACGTTTCCTCCATGCAAAAACGTATTCCGAAGCCGTCAACAAAGCTTTAGAAGAGGCCATTAGATTGGCAAAAATTCGCGGCCTTGACGAACTCATCGGTTCCGGAGCATGGAGTGGCAATCTCTCAGTAATGCGGGAAGATCTTAAAAGCTCCCGGAAAAGACGCAACTAGTGATTTTGGTCGATACTTCCATTTGGGTCGATTTGTTCAGTCGAAATCCAAAATTCAAACTTCCACAGGATAAATATCCTCAAGTCGTAACTTGCTCTCCAATTATCCAGGAGGTTCTTCAAGGGATTGATACTGATGCTAAAAGGAATCGCGCCAGTGAGGGTTTTCTGGCGCTCCCCATCCTTGCAAATCCCATCACCCTTGATTATTTCCTTGAGGCTTCAGAAATCTACAGAAACGGGCGCCGGCGTGGTCTGACCATTCGATCCGGGGTGGATTGTCTTATCGCCGCCATCGCGCTCCGCCACAGAATACCGGTATGGCATCAGGATCGTGACTTCTCTGCTATCGCAAAATTTACTGCTCTGGAATCGATAGAAAACAGCGTTCTTTAAACTTAGAACGTCGCTCTAAAGGCAAGATCCACCCTGAGCCCTAGCAGGCGGGAGCCTTCTGCCCCCTTGACGTTGTAGTAGGCCATTACCGTTGTAGAGACTCCCCAGGGCCAGGATAAAGCAAAATCGCCCCTCAAACCCAACAGAGCCAGGAGTAGTCTATCGGAAGATGAAAATTTCTCCTCGCCTCCCCTTGAGTCTGTTTGATAGGCCGAAATAGGAATAGCATATTCAAACCCCGTTTCGACCCACCAGTTCTTCAATCCATCGAACGTCTCGCTGTCGCCAAGACGTGCTCCAAACAGAGCAGATAGACCCACGTACGAGATTGACTGCCCGATGGTTGGAACTGAAACCTCCTTAAGCTCCCCGCTTGTTTCATCCAGTTCCCTGGAAAGCTTCAAAACGTGATACCGAAAACCGGCTCCGGCTCGCATATTCTTGCTTAACAGGAAAAAGCCTTCCGCTCCCGCTCCGTACGCAAGACCTTTCGACCAAACATCAGAGTAACTGACTTTTCCGAGAGAGCCCCCCAATGCGCCAATCACGCCAAGCCAGATACGAGGCTCACGGTCACGATCCCGATACGATTTCAGCGAAGGAGCCTCTTCGACAGCAGGCAATTGCAAACACGCTTCGTCCATCACCCCTTCACAATCCTGGGCTTCCACTTCCACGTACCCAGTTCCTGCCGGCGCTCGATACTTCACAACGGTACCTTTCGTTAGACTGCAGATGGCGCGTCTAATACTGCTGGGGGATCGAAAGACTCTACAATCTCTTGTTAACTTACCGAAATGGGAAGCGATTGCACCTGCAGCAAATAATGTTAAACCCATCATGCTGACTGCGGGTAAGCATCTCACAGACGTCGCAGCCTCCCGAGCCCCAAGAGACAGACAAGCCAAAACAGACATACGGATAACGAATAGATGGGCGTACCTCGCGGATGGATCGCGCAACTTCTGAATCCCATTTCAACAAGACCCTTGCCACTGTCTCGAAAGAACTTGCCCCTGACCCCTAAAAAAGCAAGTTCATCGTAAAAGAGTTGGCGTATCCTTACGACATGTTCACCATTGAAAAGGTGTTTATCCGCTTTTACCAGACTCTCCACCGCTTCATAAAAGCTCGGAATTGTAGATAGGAAAAAAAGACTCTTCAGAGCAAGTAGATCGGCGACATACACACCATTACTCTGTCCAAGTTCTGAACGTAACTGCCACAGACCGCTTGCCCAAGGCAGGCCAGCCAAATGGAAATCAAATACTCGGACCGGACCGTTATCGGTAATCTGTGTAACCCAAAAATTATCTTCATTGTACGGAGTCAACACGCCCACGTTTCGGATAAGAGAGGGGCAACTGGATGTGTGTTGCCATGCATAGTCTCCAATAGAGGTTGCATCAAAACCGGTCAACCGACTGATTTGCGAAGCTGCAAAATAGTCTGAATAACCCTCATGGAGGGCATCACCCACAACGGGTGGGTCTTGGTCTTCATACGAATACAGTCCCGCAATCGTATCCGTCACATAATGCTGATATTCATGTACGGCTACAACCGCTTCTCGGGCCACATCAAGCAAATCGATATTGGTACACGTACCGACTGAGACACCGCCTGCTGGCCGTAAAAAAATCATTTGCGGACTTTCGTTAGCTGTGCAGGACCCTAAAACCCCAGCGTTATTGGCGGCTGGTTGCCCATTAGTCTCATAGCTGACCACGTTTACCGTTACGGGCAAGGGATCGCAGGGGAAACTGGGCGTTGAGCCGAGTGTTGAAAACAGTGTACTGACGTATGAACGGTAATTCTCGAGATGATAATACACGTTCACTGCATCAAAGGATTGGTTAGGGCAACTAGTCACTCCACTTCCAACACAAAAATATCCGTACCGGTCAGTGGGGCTGGGCTGGGTTGGATTGCCGGGCGGATCAATGGTTTTGTCAAACGGATAGTCCCCTCCAGTCACTGCGGTGTAATCACTACTGGGATCCACGTCTCTTCTTTCAGCTGACTTTCGGGAATCGGGCGGGTTTTGGGTGTATTGTTCTCGTTTCACTCTCAAATAGGAGCTGGAGAGTTTATCTTTCGGCTCCAAGAGATTAGTCAGGGTTACCGTTTCTGGATCGGAATTACGTCTCGGGCTGATTTTAAAAACTTTATTGGTGGGATCGGCCGTCCATCGAACGACTTTCAGACGAGTCAGTTCACTACCGGTCATTTCGTCAACAATCACGTCGCTCGATAAAAGCGGGTCCTTGCCGGATACCTTGACTTCTAAGGCAGCTATCGGTGTTCCATCCCGCGTGACCCAAATGACGGGTTCTGCGCGCACGGTACCTTGAAAGTAGCCGTATTTTCCTACGAGCTGACTGCGAGTCTGCTGTTCAAGTTCCTCTTTGGTAACACCACCCGCGGGAAGCGAGGTCAAAGCGGATAGAGGCCATTCCCAGCTACTCGTCGCATACTGTACCCAGCCTTGCCAGTTATAATGGATCTTTAGCCGATGCCCAACTACACGCCGACCCAGATAGGTCAACTCGTAGTATCGGTGAAGATGGCTGCTATCCGAAAAACTTCTAAATTCACGCCATTCAAACTCTTTGCCCTGTCCTGGAAAATTAACTGAAAAAAAAGAGTCGACGGCTCCCCTCTGGCTTGACGCCGTTGTGGTCTGCTCTGCTTCAAAAGTGTGTAAAAGACCCGATGGATAATAAGTTGGTGCACCGAGGCATGCACAGGACGCAACGAATAACAAGCCAATGATTTTCACGGTAAGAAAATTAGGAAACTAACCTTATTGTTATCTCGGTCCGCCCGGCAGTCAATGATTCTCAAAGGCGTCACAATGATTTATAATGATAAAAAGATCCTCTCCATAATCGGACAACAATATGTTCTTACTCAGACCACTCTTTCATTTTTTTGAGCTCATTAGAAAAGAGTCTTCTCCATTTCAGCTCGCGGCCGGCGTGATCATGGGAATATATTTGGGGCTAATTCCCATGTTATCGCTCCAATGGGTATTTTTTCTGATTTGTGTGATTATTTTTCGCATCAATGTGGGAATGACCTTGATCAGTTTCCCAATATTTTGGGCTCTTTCTGATCCACTGACCACTTTTTTTGACCACGTTGGATTTCACATGCTCACTCACTACAGCATGTTCCGCTGGCTGATGGCCGGACTGTATCATGCACCGCTGATTCCATTTACTCGCTTTAACAATTCCATTGTTTTAGGCGCAACGCTGACCGCTTTGGCCGTTTCTGTGCCGATATTTACCGTCCTTTACTTGGTATTCAAAAAACAGGGTTCCAACATCTTCTGGGCCGTTGTGAGTACAAACTTCTCTCGAACTCTGTATGCAACGAGGGTATTCAGAATTTATGATCAGTATCGTCAAACGCCTAGATAAACTGAGTGTTTTTATCCGTTGGCGAGCATTTTTATTCCTAACAGTCCTCGGCTTTTTCGGATTTATTTTTTTCCTTTTTGCCGTTGATAGTTACTTAAAAGATTATGTCGAAAAAGTGGGTACTATTATCAACGGTGGCCATCCAGTGAATATTGGCAGCTTGCAATCAAGTATTCTTCGAAGCAAGCTTGAAATTAAGGGATTGGAGATCGCTCACCACATCCACCCCATGAAAAACCTGGCAGAAATAGACAAGCTCCATCTGAAATTCAGAGTTGGACCGTTGTTTCGTAAGAAAGTCATCATCGATGAATTGACCGTTGAAGGCATACATTACAAAACGGACCGACGAACTTCAGGGGGTATAGTGCTTAACCAACAAGCCGGCAGCATAGGCCCCGGACTTATCGATCGGGTCGCCGCAGGTGTTTATTCAGAACTCCGCGATGAACTGGAAAGTAATCCACTCAGAAATTTGCGGTACGTGAAAAACGGCATTGATATCAGCACCGAGCTCAATAAGGTGCGTAGTGAGCTGGTTACTCCACGCAAACTGTTCGAATTGAGGGAACTTTTAAGCAAGCTTACGAAACATTGGGAACAATACGTTTGGGATCTGCCCAAACCCAGTTACTTCACTGAAGTCGGCAGTTTTCTAGCTCAGGTGAAGCGGCAACCTTCTATGACGACAGAGCTGATTGAGCGCGCAGACTCCCACCGAAAAACTCTTCACAGTGAAATCACCAAGGTACAGACGTCCTTGGAGAACCTTTCCCAAGAAGCGGATAGCTTCTATCAAGCCGTGCACCGAGTGCAGGACGAACTCGATAGAGACGTTGATAGACTCAAAGTAAAGCTCCGTTTGCCTCGTCTGGACCGAGATGACTTGAGCTCCTCCCTGTTCGGCCCTAAATTGCTCAACTACCTTGAACGAATGACCTATTGGGTGGATCTGGCTCGGAGACGAATGCCTAAGGGATCACAAGAAGGAAAACTAAAAATCCTCGCACAGGAGCGATCGAGCGGAACGAGCTTCCATTTCGGAAAAATTGCGACCTATCCGGCATTTCTGCTCTTCAAGGGCTCTGTCAATTCTCAGCTCTCGGAAGACCGCAGCCAGGGAAAGGTTAAGGGTATCGTGACGGGGCTGACGACAGACCCGCCTATTTACGGAAAGCCCACTGAGTTTTCTATTGAAGCGGACTTTCCCACCAGTCATATAGAAGGCGTTCAAGCTGCCGTTACCATCGACCATACGGGTGACAAAGAAGGAGAAAAAATTCACTTTAGCATCAGTTCCTTTCCCCTTGAAGGCTGGAATCTAAATGATACAGCCGATTTAAAACTTGAACTTGAGCGTGCAATCGCAAGCCTCTCCGTCGACCTGACCTTTGATGAAAAGGTGCTTCATGG
The DNA here is from genome assembly GCA_016207775.1 of Deltaproteobacteria bacterium. Classification (GTDB taxonomy): domain Bacteria; phylum Bdellovibrionota; class FAC87; order UBA2466; family UBA2466; genus JACQOU01. The sequence continues at coordinate 1,607 of JACQOU010000027.1, read as the reverse complement.
TGACATTCACCTCTCAGCCCACAATATCGACTATTCGGTCAACTGCCACAACAAGCAAATCGAAGACACGTTAAAGAGCATTTTAACCACACAGGATTCTCTCGCTCTGAAGGCCACCATCGAAGGACCTTTGGACGAAATGAAACTTTCCGCTTCCAGCACGTTCGGGCAGGTGCTCTCCAGTGGGCTTAGAAAGGAATTTACACATCAATTGGCAGCAGTGACAGATAATCTACGCAGTAGTTTGCTTGATCTGTTCGATCCTCAGAAACGTGAACTGCTCGCTAGGTTTAAGGAATTGTTGTCTAAGGTTACGGGTCAGCTCCAAACCGCACACAAAAATCTCGAAGATCTCCAGACAAATACCAGTAAAGTGATCGCACGTCTTGGAAGCGCTAACCCTGCAGACAATCGAGCTGCGGATCGGGGAGTTCCTCGATCCAGACGACCAGCAGATAGCCAAAATTTCTAAATCTCAACACCGAGGGGTGCATCTTTCCATGCCCAGCACCTTTGCACATGCGATCGTACCCAGCAGTTGCCTCACTCTTTCATTGGCAGCCCGCTTGACCCATAAACAGCGTTGGCATCTTTTGCTCGTTGCAGTTTTTCTTGGCAACTCACCTGACCTTGACCTCATACCCGCATTCTTGTTTCCGGCCCATTTTGACAGCATCCACCGGAACTTTGGTCATAACCTGTTTTCTATCATGTTGCTATGTTGGCTGGGAGCTTGGTTGTTAAGACGGTATGTGTCCTGTGATTTTGCCGGCGCTAGAGGGTGGGGATGGTCAATCGTTTGCGTAACGAGCCACCTTTTTCTCGACTGTATGTGCGGAGCCGATCCTGACGGCATTCGTTACGGATGTCCCTTATTCTGGCCCCTATCTTCCGGGCAGTGGCTCTTACCCTGGCCCATTTTCCCGAGCTACAGTATCAATTTAGAACTGCATCCTTTGCTGGCTTTTGTAACTTCCAGGAGCTTCTGGCACTGCGCTCTCTTCTCTGAACTGGGTTACAGCGCCGTGATTATCTGTGCGTGGTTCACCCTAATAAAGGCCGTAAAACGGTTGGAAAAACTCGCAAAAAAGTGTCAGTCAACTTTTGAAAGAACCTCAAGAGTTGAGTGACGCCGTTTAGCTGTCGATAAGATAGGAGTGAAACGTTGTAAGGCACTTTTGATGCTTTTTCTCCTCACAAAGGCTAGTGCATGGGCTGGCTACCGAGTATATCAACTGAAAGTGACTCCCTTCGATTTAAAGGGAAAAGCTCAAAAGACTCGGGTTGTTTTGAGCACTCTGGATCCTAATCAATACCAAAATTACGCTGGTTTTGGACTTCTGAAGGTGGAACTGGCAGATAGTTGGTACTGCCCCGGCGATACCGGCCATTTCAGAAAATATTGTTCCAAACCCAAAGAACCGACCCGAGTCCCCGCTTCACTGGAACGCAACAAGCGAATCCATTTACCTGTTAATCTCCAGCCGATTATTCCCTGAGAGGGATTAAGGGCCCGTCCAGAAATTACTTGCCTTTTTGGCATCGCAGCTTGGGGCCATCTTTGAACGATCCTCATTCACAAAACCCTCAACATACGGTCAGTATGC
>JACQOU010000064.1 GCA_016207775.1 Deltaproteobacteria bacterium | reverse complement strand
GCTCAATAGTGACCTGTTCTTCTTCCGTAATTGGAGAAAGGGAGTACATGCCGGGCGTGTCGACCACCTCAAAACGGCCGGACATGAACTTAGAGCGACCTCTGGTTATTTCCACCGTGGTGCCCGGGTAATTGGAAACTGTCACGTATCGGCCGGTAAGTCGGCTAAAAAGAAGGCTTTTTCCCACATTGGGGCTTCCAACTACCAGGATTTTGGGTGTGCTTTCAGTGGACTTAATAGGTCCCTTGGTTGCAATATTTGGCTCACTTTGCAGTATAAATTCACCCCTCGTAAGCTCGTGAAAGTCTATAGCAATAATGAGAATGACTTTCAATATCAAAGTGCGGTGGAGCGGCGTGACAAGCTTGCGCCAGCTTTGGACATCTGAATATTTGTATTTACAGATGAGAGACTAAGATGATAATGATTATCACAATCAAAATTGGAGGGCGGATGAAAAAGTTATGGGTTTTATCAGTCGCGCTTTTTATCACGGTAAACAGCTTTGCCTTAAACCAAGGGATTTTGGTTGTGGCGCATGGCAGTTCTTGTCACTTTGAGCACGGCGTTCCGCCCACGCCCTGGGAAAAGGCGGTGCTTGATACGGTAGCGCTGGTTGCACCGAAAATAAGCCATCCCATTGAAGTGGCATTCGGAATGTGGAGCACAGAATCTTATAACGAAGCGATTCAGCGGCTAGAGAAGAAATTTTCTGCGTCTTCACCGATGGAACAACTGGTGGTCGTGCCACTGTTTTTATCTAGCTTCAGCATCGTGATTGACATGCAAAAATATATCTTCCGCCAGACTTCTGAGAAGCCCCCGATTGAAGCGGAACAGGTTGCCTATTCAGGGAAGATTCTTTACGGGAAACCAATGGACTACGATACCACGATTTCCGATATCCTCGTTACTCGAGCAAAAACGCTTGCCGCAGCATCGAAGGAAACAATGGTTGGCAAACTTGAACTAAACCTTGTCATGCATGGTCCAAATGAAGAATGGGAAAACCATATGTGGTTGATGAACGGCCATCAGTATGCGGCTGATATGGCCCGTTTGGGATTTGCCGAAATTCATGTACTCACTCTACGTGACGATTGCGACAAGAGTGTGAAAGAACGTGCTGCAGAGATGCTGCGTGATGCAGTAAGCGGAGCTGCGAAGCGTGGTCATAAGGCACTTGTGCTGCCCTTCACGGTTTCTTCGAAAGGCATCGAACACCATATTACGGATATTTTGGGAACTATCGAATTCGTGTGGACCGGGGAAACCCTTCTCCCCGATGCGCGAATAAGTGACTACATCCTCAGAAAAATCACTGAGGCTGCACGCCCCTAAGTGAGTGACTACAGGGCGGCGGGAATTGGTCCCGCCGCCTTTTTTTAAGCTGGTGCCTACTAAGGTTTGATAATTTGCCAAAGCTTACATTACGCAGCATCATGGAAATGTGCTCGCAGAATTTTCCAACCTTCAACTCATTTCGTTAGGGTTCTTGATCTTCACTGCTGGTTTTATCGACTCATTGGCTGGGGGCGGTGGTTTGATTGCGCTGCCAGCTTATTTTTCCGTTGGCTTGAACCCCATGCTTGTGTTGGGAACCAACAAGCTTTCGTCCTGTCTGGGAACTGTGTTTTCAACGGGTCAATATCTGGTTCATGTTCGGCTAAAATTGAGGGCAGTCTTACTGGAGATCTTAATTTGCTTATTGGGTGCCGCATTAGGAACGCAGATCGTACTTTTCATTAACCCGGGTTTTATTCGTTATTTATTGCTCATTCTTCTGCCCCTTATCAGCGGTGTGGTCTATTTTCATAGAGACTTTGGGGCTGAAGATCGTAGCCAACGATATTCTAGCTTTCAGTTGCTGTGGAGAGGGCTTGCGATTTCCTTCATTATTGGAACCTATGATGGTTTCTTCGGTCCGGGGACCGGCACATTCCTCGCGTTGGGGTTTAGCCGATTATGCGGCTATGGTCTACTGCAGGCAACTACGCGTGCCAAGGTCCTTAATTTGTCGTCGAATATATCTTCGTTGGCCGTCTTCTTGTTCGCAGGCAGGGTGCATTTGCCGCTCGGGCTTTTGATGGCCACCCTCAGCATTATGGGCCATTGGCTGGGCGCACGTTTGGGGGTTGGCAAAGGAGCAAGAGCGATTCGGCCAATGATTCTGTTTGTTCTGATGTTGCTTTTCTTAAAACTGTTTTGGGATATTGTGTAAAAAAATAGGTGCGTTCAAGCCAACGGATCAAAATTTGGCCATTTTTTTACAGTAAAAGTGGCGTCGTCGGATTTTTCTACTGCTACGGCAGCGGAATAATTTCCACCGGTGTGTAAAGGGCTGATTAAGAAACTCATCCCTCGGTCCGTTATTTTTTGGGGAAAGGGTTGGTCCAATGAAAAAGAAAAATCACGCAACGGGCGCGACAAACCCTCGCCTCGTACTTTCAAAATAGCTTCCTTTAGAGTCCAGAGCTGAAAGAAATCCTCCATCTTTCCACCTTCAAGAAAAGCAATTTCTTGTTCCGAATAAAAACGTTTTGCAATTTTTTGCCACGGCCTTCTGGGATCCAGTTTTTCTACATCCACGCCGATTTGGCGACCTGACGCAACCCCGACGAGAGTCAGTCCCCCGGTGTGTGAAAGGTTGAAATAAATGTCTGATTTCTCACTTGAAAGGAATGGCTTGCCGTTTGGCATCACGGCAATGGGAACTTCTTGCGGGTCGAGCCCAAGATAAGTGGCAAGAATTTGCCTCAATGCGGATCGGGACAATGAAAATACGTGGCGTTTGGCTTCACGTCGAATGGCCTGTTTTCGAGCAAGTTCTGGTTCAGAAAGAAAGCGATTGGGAGCATCGTTGCGGTGTTCGATTAGCCACAAATGAATGTCGGAAGAATTTTTGAAGCTATTTGCAATACCTGCCAACGGGACTACTCAGTCAGTGGAACTGACTTCCTTCTTTGCCAGTTGAGCCCGAGCCGCTGAAAGCCGGGCTACTGGCACCCGGAATGGTGAGCAGCTGACATAGTCGAATCCCATCCGGTGGCAGAAGCCAATGGTTTCCGTGTCTCCACCATGCTCCCCGCAGATGCCAATTTTCAGGTTCGGAGCTGATTTGCGGCCTCGCTCACAAGCGAACTTAATGAGTTCCCCCACTCCTCGCTGATCGATGGTTACAAAAGGATCCTGCTTAAAAATTCCCTTTTCCACATAGCGTGGCAGGAACGAACCTGCATCATCTCTGGACAGGCCTAACGTCATTTGAGTTAGGTCATTGGTGCCAAAGGAGAAGAAGTGTGCTTCCTTTGCCAAATCGTCGGCGATGAGGGCAGCGCGTGGAATTTCAATCATGGTTCCTAACAAGTAATCAATGTTCACTTTGTGTTGTGCCATGACCTCATTACAAACCTGGACAACCTCTTCACGAAGAAGCTTGAACTCTTCAACCGTTGCGATGAAAGGTAACATAATCTCAGGAACGATTTTGAAGTCTTTCTTAGTCACCAGAAAACAAGCGGCATCCATGATCGCTCGCACTTGCATCCGGTAAATCTCTGGATAGGAGATTCCCAAGCGGCATCCGCGATTACCCAACATGGGATTGAATTCATGCAAGGCCTTCACTTTAGCCTCTATGTTATCGACAGCGGTGTTCATCATGTGCGCAAGTTCTTCCATCTCTTCTCGAGTGTGAGGGAGAAACTCATGTAACGGCGGATCCAGCAGCCGGATGGTAACCGGATAACCCTTCATTTCCTTAAAAATGGCGATAAAGTCGTCCCGTTGCATTGGGAAAATCTTTTGCAAAGCCACTTCCCGTTGCGGCCTTGTCTCCGACAGAATCATTTCCCGAACCGCAGCGATACGGCTTTCTTCAAAGAACATGTGCTCAGTCCGGCACAGACCCACACCCTCAGCTCCAAATTGTCTAGCTACTTTTACGTCGTTAGGTGTTTCCGCGTTTGCACGGACACGGAGTTTTCGAAACTCATCGACCCAGTTCATGAATTCAGTAAAATATTGGTCGACTTGGCTATTGACCGTTGGAACGTGCCCCTCAATCACTTCTCCGGTGGCTCCATCCAGAGTAATCGTATTGCCACGCTGAATGACGAGCTCCCCAACCGTAAACTGTTGTTTACGGTAATCAATGTTGATAGAGCCGCATCCCGCCACACAAGGCTTTCCCATGCCTCTTGCCACAACGGCTGCATGGGAGGTCATTCCACCTAATGCTGTCAAAATGCCTCTGGCAGCATCCATACCCGCAATGTCCTCAGGCGAAGTTTCATGACGAACCAAAATAACATCACGACCCGCTTTTCTCTCAGTTTCTGCTTCTTCACTGGAGAAGACGACTGTGCCAGAAGCGGCTCCGGGGGAGGCGGGCAATCCCTTGGCAATGATCTTCTTTGGAACCCTGGGATCCAGCCTGGGATGTAAGAGCTGCTCAAGTTGAGCAGGAGTCACTCTTGCGATGGCCTCCTCTTTATCAATAAGTTTTTCGTTCACCATATCCACGGCGATTCGTACGGCAGCCGAGGCGGTTCGCTTTCCTGTGCGAGTTTGCAAAAGATAAAGCTTACCTTTCTGAATGGTAAACTCTATGTCCTGCATGTCTTGGTAGTGTTTCTCAAGATTACGGTAGACCGTCACAAGCTGTGAATATGTTTTTGGAAAGATCTCCTCGAGAGTTTTGGCCTCTGAATCGGTACTGCTCTCACGATTGATCGGTTGAGGTGTCCTAATCCCGGCAACGACATCTTCACCTTGCGCGTTGACTAGGTATTCACCGAAAAATCGTTTTTCACCCGTTCCAGGATCCCGGGTGAAGGCAACTCCAGTAGCTGAGTCTGCACCCATGTTTCCAAAAACCATAGCTTGAACGTTGACGGCAGTTCCCCAATCCTCTGGGATTTTATGGATGCGTCGATAACTGATTGCGCGAGAGGACATCCAGGATCCAAAAACGGCACCGATAGCGCCCCACAATTGAGCCTTGGCATCGAGCGGAAATGTCTGGCTCGTTTCATGGAGTACTACTCTTTTGAATTCATTGACTAGATTCTTGAGATCTTGAACGCCAAGCTCAGCATCGCTTTGAACCTGGCGGTTCCTGCGTGCTTGTTCAAGGAGAGTCTCGAAATGGTGAGAAGACACGCCTAAGACCACATCTGCATACATCTGGATAAAGCGTCGATAAGCATCATATGCAAAACGTTCGTTATCTGACTGCCTGCAAAGACCCGCAACTGTTTCGTCATTTAAGCCCAGGTTGAGGATGGTATCCATCATGCCAGGCATGCTGGCCCTGGCTCCTGAGCGCACGGAAACCAACAGCGGGTTCTTGGAGTCACCGAAGCGAGCCCCCACAAGCTCTTCAATTTTTTGCATCGCCCGGTCGACTTCTTTTTCAAGGCCGGGCAGATAAGCGCGGTTGTTCTTGTAAAAGTGCGTGCAAACGTCTGTCGTAATGGTGAATCCAGGCGGTACTGGAAGCCCGAGCAGAGTCATCTCTGCCAGATTGGCTCCTTTTCCTCCCAGAAGGTTTTTTAGACCCTGATTTCCATCTGCTTTTCCATCACCAAAGACATAGACCATTCTTTGCATGATTAGGCTCCCTCAAGGCGTTTTGCCACGTAAGTTTGTATTTGGTCGATTGCGACTCTTTCCTGAAGCATCGAATCTCGTTCCCGTATGGTGACGGTATAGGAGGCAGTACTCTCGCCGTCAACCGTAACGCAAAATGGGGTTCCCGCTTCATCCTGCCTGCGGTAGCGTCTGCCGACCGCTCCTTTATCATCATAGAAGCAGTTCCAACGGTGTTTGAGTTCCTTATAAATCTTTTCAGCCAAATCAGGCATGCCGTCCTTGTTTACAAGAGGAAAGATAGCCACTTTCACCGGAGCAATTTTAGGGTGAAATTTCAAAACAACCCGCTCAGGCTCTTCGGTGTATGCATCACATAGGAAAGCGAGCAGGGCGCGGTCAACGCCTGCCGACGGCTCAATCACATAGGGGAAGTAGCGCTTTTGCGTTTCGGCATCAAAATAAGAGAGATCTTTTTTGCTAAACTCGGAATGTTTCTTAAGGTCATAGTCAGTGCGGTTGGCGACACCCTCTAATTCCGAACGTCCGAACGGAAAGTCGTACTCAATATCCGCACAGCCGGCCGCATAGTGTGCAAGCTCACTCGGTTCATGAATTCTTAAATGAAGCCGTTCTTTCGAAATCCCATGCTTGAGATACCAATCATAACGAAAAGTCTTCCAATACTCGAACCACTTCTCAGCCTCTTGGGGTTCCGGTCTTACGAAAAACTCCATCTCCATTTGCTCAAACTCACGCGAACGAAAAATGAAGTTTCGTGGATTAATTTCATTGCGAAACGCTTTTCCTATTTGAGCAATGCCGAAAGGAACCTTCACGCGCGACGTGCTTACGATGTTGGCGAAATTTGCAAAGATGCCCTGGCAGGTTTCGGGCCTTAAGTAAGTTTGAGATGAGTTGTCTTCGACAGCGCCAACATACGTTTTAAACATTAAGTTAAACTGGCGTGTTTCTGTGAAACTATTTTTCGTACCACAGGAGGGGCATTGGTTGTTAGAAATTTGATCCGCTCGAAACCGACCCTTACATTTTGTGCAATCGACCATGGGATCAGTGAACGATTGTACATGGCCGGAGGCTTCCCAGGTTCTGGGATTCATCAGGATCGAACAGTCCACGCCCACGACGTCATCACGGCTCATCACCATATCACGCCACCATGCCTGCTTGATATTCCACTTCAGCTCGACGCCCAGCGGCCCGTAGTCCCAACAGCCATTCAGCCCGCCGTAAATCTCACTCGACTGAAAAATAAACGCACGTCGTCGGCACAACGACACGACAGACTGCATCTTTTGTTCAGAATTGGGGGTAGGACTAGCCATAAGGCACATCATTAAAGCATGAGATTTGGGGGGACGCAAACGAAGCAATACTAACCAATTTCATCCTGGCAATATTCGCATCATTTCGGTGATCAGCGGCACAAAAAGCAAAATCATCACGGGCGGCAGAAAGAACAAGAGCATCAGGATATTTATTTTGGTTGGTAAGGTTCGGCAGTGACAATCCAGCTCTCTTAAATGTTCTTCTGAGAGTGTCAGCGCGATATTCCCTACCGCTTCATTCAGGGGAGATCCTGAAACGTAAAGCTCCCGAAGGACAGAAAACCAAGTGCGACAGCTTGTAACCGGAAATTGCATAGCCAGCCTTTCCAGCAGGCTCACTAAGCTTTCTGCGTCAGGGAGCTTCAGCCATTGCTTGAGATCTTCCGAAAGTTCAGAATTGAGAAGTTTCAAAGTTTCAGGCCATCCGTAAGCCATGTCATAGCCGGCTAGAAAAAATAGAGATAACGAGTGAAAGAAATGAGAAAGTTCTTTACGAAGGCGCCTATGTCTTTTCGCGCTTAGCAAAATCGACAAACCCTTTGAATAATCAGCAGCCCAGCTAATTGAAAAGTCACCGCGGGAAGAAGAAGGAGGAAGAACGTGCGGCCTGTGAGCAGGTGCGTGAACGCTTCGGCCTGAAAGAAGTACAGACTGGCACCGATGAACCAGGGGACCAAAAGAGCGACCATCATTTGCATCCAAACGCTTCGCCTTAAACTTCTTTCTTTTTCTTCAGCCTCCTGTTCACTTCTCAACGTGGGAAGCATACGATCAAGAAAAGGGCCGAAAGATAGGCCCCTGACGTAAGCCATTTGAATGGTCGATAAAACAAGCCCGCTGAGTTTTAAATTCCCTTTTAATTTTAGACCTTGCATGCAATCGGAAAGCACTTTCCCGTCCTGATAATGTTTAAGAAAAATATTCATCTGGGTGGCAAAAGGGGAAGGGAGCGACTTAGAAAGTTCGAACAAAGCCGTGGGAAGGCTTATTCCGGAACGAATGAGACCTTGAAGAGCATAAAAGAACGACAGAGCCGAACGATCGAGGCAATAAGTGCGGTAAGTTTTCCACTTCCGAGCAAACGGAGAGGCAAGTACAGGGACCAAGAACACGATTGCCAGACCGAAAACCGGTCGCTTCGCACAAATTGCCACAAAGAAAATGGAGACCAGGATTGCTCCAAGGCTGGTATAAATAAATACTTCCCGGAGCCCTTGCAGGTGAAACGCCAAGCCTCCTGAGAATTGACGCAAGCTCGATTGGATGCTCATTCGTAATAGAAGGGTTATGGCGAAAGTGAGGCTAAAACAGAGCGCGGAAGCAAGAACAAAGATAAGGATGCAATGGACAAGGGACACGGAGGCCTGTTTTGCAAACAATAGGCCAAGGCACTATTGCTTTCGTTTCGCAAAAAACCGTACGCCCACTATACTCACCTCATACAGCAGGTATAGAGGAACAGTGACCAAGCACATGGTAAATGCGTCGGTAGTAGGGGTAATGATCGCTCCAAGTACCGCGCTTCCGACAAAGGCATATTTTCTGAACTGAACAAGGTCGTCTGCATCTACCACTCCAAACAATCCCAATAAAACGATGACAACAGGCAGTTCAAAAACAAGGCCCAGTGCAAGCAGTAACTTGGTCGTCAGAGAGAAGTATTCAGCTAAAGTAATGAGCGCCTTTTCCCTAGGTGAACCAAAATGGAGTAAGAAATCATAGCCGTACGGAATGACGACAAAATAACCAAACGCTATTCCCAACAGGAAGGCAATTGAGCCAAGAAACATAAAGGGCACAACCAGGCGCCTTTCGCTTTTGTAGAGACCGGGTGCCACAAACCGCCAGACTTCATACAGCAAGAAAGGAGCCGTGAGTGCCACAGCCGCCAGCACGCTGACTTTCAAATAAACCATAAACTTGTCTGCCAGGCCGGTGAAGTACAGGTACGGTTCATCTTTGGGCAAAAGTGCAATCAGTGGTTTTTCTAGAAAGTAGACGAGCGGGTCAGCAAATGCGTACGTAATCACTGTTCCTAATGTCAAAACCACCAGGCAGCGAATCAGACGGTTCCTAAGCTCATCCAAATGCCTCCAAAGGGGCATCCTTGGTTCATTTTCGTTGCTATGTTGGATATCATCCATGGGCTGCCAGATATACTCGACGCGGTCACAATCTGCGCTTTTTGACGCGCCTTTTTGGCTGCGACTTCGTCAGACTCAAAAAAAGTGCTCG
>JACQOU010000071.1 GCA_016207775.1 Deltaproteobacteria bacterium | reverse complement strand
TACTTTCGGCTTGGTCTCTGGAAAGTGTGGGAAGGGTTCCAGTAATGACAAAGGTCTTGCCCTTAAGGGTTTGTGGAGATTTTGGCTCCCCCGTTTCGAGTTGGATGCCCTTTTGCAATAGCAAGTCGATTTCTTTCAAGTTCTTTTTATTGGAGGTGAACTGGCGAATCGATGCGGCGACTTTGGCTCCCACTTCTTCCGCATGGCGCAGCTCCTCCTCGGAGGCATTTAAGAATTTTTCGAGCGAGCCGAAATGTCTTGCGAGAAGTTCGGCGGTGCGCTCACCTACAAAAGGAACGCCAAGCGCATAAATAAATCGATCAAGTGTTGTTTGCTTGCTTCTTTCAATGGCTGCCAGCAGTTTTTCTGTAGAGGTTTCCCCCTGTCGTTCCAGTTTCAAGAGCCTTTTGGCATCCAGGTCATAAATATCTGAAAAGTGCTGGATAAGATGGTTCTGGGTAAAGATTTCAATCCAACGTTCCCCCAGCCCTTCAATATTCATCGCTCTTTTGGAAGCAAAATGCTTCAGCGATTTAACGATCTGCGCCGGGCAGGCCATGTTGATGCAACGATGAGCCGCTTCGCCAGGCTCTCTGACAACTTTACCGTCGCAAACGGGGCAGTTTCTAGGGAACTGAACGGTTTTTTCTCTGCCTGTGCGTTTTTGTACAATCACACTCTGAACTTCTGGTATGACGTCCCCAGCCCTTTTTACAACAACCGTATCGCCGATTCTCAAGTCAAGAGCTTTCAGCTGATCTTCATTGTGCAAGCCCGCTCTTCTGACTTCAACCCCCCCAACAACAACGGGTTTGAGCATGGCTACCGGCGTGATCACGCCAGTGCGTCCGACTGAAAAGGCAATATCCAGCAGCTCGGTAATCCCTTCGTGGGCTTTAAATTTGTACGCAACAGCCCAGCGGGGCGAGCGTGCTACAGTGCCCAGTTCCTCCTGATGCCTAAAGGAATCGACCTTAAGAACGACCCCATCAATTTCATACGGTAAGCTTTCTCGTTTCTGCTCGATCTCTTCAAAGTAGCTCTGAATTTCCGAAGTGGTCTTAAGTTTCCTTGCCAGAGGGTTGGTTCGTAGACCCCACTCACGAAAAGCCTGGAGCAGCTCAGATTGACTGGTTATCTTTGTGCCTTCTATTTTGCCTCGACTATGACAGAAAAGATCGAGTTTTCTTCTCGCTGCTATACACGGGTCGAGTTGGCGAATGGACCCTGCTGCCGCATTTCTTGGATTTGCAAACAGCGGTTCCCCGTTCCCCGCCCGGTCTGCATTTAATTTCTTAAAATCGTCTTTCATTAAAATAATCTCGCCGCGCGCTTCCAGTAGCTTGGGAAAATGACCGCGAAGCTTCAGGGGTACGGAGCGAATCGTTTTAACATTCTGAGTGACCTCTTCTCCTGTTTCACCATCTCCCCGGGTTGCGGCCATCACCAACACGCCTTCTTCGTAAACGAGTTCGACGGCAAGTCCATCGAATTTAGGTTCACCAATCACATTGAAATCTGACCCAACGGTATTTTGCCACCGGAGATAAAATTCAGAAAGTTCGTCTGTGTTGTAGACGTTCTGAAGACCAAGCATCATTTCCCGATGACGATACTTCTTGAATTTATCAAGGGGTTGGCCACCCACTTTCTGTGTGGGCGAGTCTGCCGTTATAAGCTTTGGATTTTCTTTCTCAAGTGTAATGAGCTCAGCAAAAAGTTTGTCATATTGCTCATCGGAGATGATGGGCTCATCCAGAACGTAGTAACGGTAATTATGCTCGCGAATTTTTTCTTTGAGCGTCTCGATCTTGAGAAGAATGTTTTTTTCTGACGACATTGTTACGTGTTAGCCTCATTTGGAGCACGCGAAAAGCGGCCTCCCAGACGACCAAGCCGGTCATCTTGGATTTTCCCAACTCTCTGTCCCGAAAAATAATCGGAATTTCATGGATAGAAAAGCCTGCTTGATGCGCTCTGTATTTCAGCTCGACCTGAAACACATAGCCTTGTGAGCGAATATGCTGGACGCCGATACTTTCCAGGACTTTCCGTCTCCAACCGTTAAACCCTCCTGTCAAGTCGTGATACGGTAACTGTAAAATAGTGCGGGCGTATACATTTCCCCCGCGACTGATGCCTTCACGCAACCAGGACCAACCTGCGATCCCACCGCCATTAGCGTATCGACAGCCGATGACTAAATCGTAGTTCTGCAGCTCTTGGAAGAATCTTTTTAAATCACGAGGGTCATGGGAAAAATCAGCATCCATTTGGATGAATGCTTCGTAATCCCTTGCCAGACCCCAGAGAAAACCTTCGATGTAGGCCCTTGCCAGGCCCATTTTGTGAGGCTGCAACAATAAATGAACGTTGGAATTTTTCTTCTGATAGTTACGGACAATGTCTGCTGTTCCATCTGGCGAGGAATCGTCCACAACCAGCAAATCAACGAATGGTGCATTGACCGCTAACTTTTTAAGCAGACGCTTAATGTTGGCAGCTTCGTTAAAGGTGGGAACGATTAGAAGGTGCTTGTTGTGCTTGCTCATTGGGCGATCCATGCTCAGTTACAGCTCCAGTGCGGTATAGCGCAGGTTATGGGCGATCGCGATCTGCTCATGCACAAGCTTGCCTTGATAGCTGTTAAAGCCCCTCCGAAGAGCCGCATTGTCCCGGGCTGCCGCTTCGAGTCCCTTGTCCGCAATCATCTGAGCGTATTTGAGAGTAACGTTGGTAAGCGCAAACGTAGAGGTGTGTGCGACAGCGCCCGGCATGTTGGTGACACAGTAATGGATCACCCCATCTACCAGAAAAGTAGGATTCTCATGAGAGGTTGGCTTGCATGTTTCCACGCATCCACCCTGGTCGACAGAAATATCAATGACGACCGAACCGGCACTCATCTGGGAAATGATGTTACGGGTGACCAGTTTCGGCGCCTTCGCTCCCGCAACAAGAACGGCTCCAATCAACAGGTCCGCATTCACCACGCTTTCTTCGATGTTATCAATGTTAGACATTAAAGTGATTAAACGCTTATTGAAAACGTGGTCGAGGTACTCCAAGCGGCTTAAATTTTGATCGAGAATGGTTACGATCGCGCCCATCCCCAAGGCCACTTGTGCAGCATTCGAGCCGGCAACGCCCCCTCCAATCACAACCACTTTCCCCGGCATCACACCTGGAACTCCGCCGAGCAGTTTGCCTTTGCCAGCACAATCTCTGTCCCAACTGCTCTGAAGATAGTAAGCCCCAATCTGGGCAGCCATTCTTCCAGCCACTTCGCTCATAGGCTTAAGCAGAGGAAGGGATCCATCTGCTTCCTGAATGGTTTCATAAGCGATGCCGCTTACTTTTCTTTCCAAAAGTTCTTCAGTCAGTTTCTTTTCGGCAGCGAGGTGAAGGTAAGTAAAGAGGATCTGCCCGGGCCTCAAATGCTTGAATTCTGGAGACAGCGGCTCCTTCACCTTGATAACGAGATCGGCGCCCCAGGCTTCGGCTGTGGATACCAGAGAAGCACCGGCACGTTCGTACATGGAATCGGAAAGCCCGCTTCCGATACCTGCCCCCTTCTCAATCAGCACGCGATGCCCGCTTGCTGTTAACGCGCGCACTCCAGCAGGGATCAGACCCACACGGTTTTCTCTGTTCTTGATTTCTTTCGGTACGCCGATAATCATTTTTCTAACCCTTTATTTTTTTCGAAAAATCATTCCCAGTTAACCCTTCATCAGGAGATCCAGAATGTCGTTTCCATCCAGTTCTATCTCACCTTTTTCATCTGAAAGGAATCGGATCTTACCACGTATCTTCCCACCCGACACCCTGACCCACGAGTCGGTAAGAGTACCGTGGTAATACCCCCCCATTTTATCGATCACGGTGCAGCGGTGCTTACTTTCAAGAGCCTTATCAATCTTAATAACGATATCAAACACGGTAATCTCCGCAGCTCTATATACTCCAGTGGGGATAAGCGGTCAAAGGAGGGCACCCATACTTACAATAACGTCAGCGTATTGATTAAGAATACACCATTGCGTTTTAGCCAGTCTCTTTCGTCGCAAAAGAGAGTGTGGGTAATCGAGTCACCGGAAAGCATCGAACAAATATTGGAACATACAAGAGCTAAGCTGGCGCAGGTGCAGGTAGAAACGGTAAAGTTGAGGAAAACCGATAGAATTCTTCTTGTCGCAAATCCGTTATTGGATGTCTTTTGCGCTGTTGGGGTGGTTTGTCTCAAACTCCCTCCGGATGTTGCTACCGGGATCGGCGTGGGAGCAGCTGGTTTAAGTCTCCTGACGCATTCATTTATGTGGGCTCTTAAAGACCAAGCAAAAGAAGATTTGGCGTCGCTGAATCGCTTTGTTGCGTCGGCAGAAGCTGCTCGTAGAGCTCCCGAGGGATCTGTTCTTCACTTTGGTGGGGATTTTTCTGTGAGTTCTTCTGAGGCATTCACCGGAGGAATTAAAATTGAAGAGCAGACCTATCATTTTGATGCGATTTGGGTGAAGGTTGAAGGGCAGCAGAAACTGTTTATATTTTATTGGCCCGGGGAGTTAAGGGTTCGGTTTTTAAGTCGAAGCCGGTAATTAAGCTACCCGCACCATTCGGTTTAGGCAGATGGTCGTAGACTCGTGTGGCTTACCACACGTTCCAGTAAGGACAATGATTAATGTCGTCATTGCAAGGAAACGAGGGTCGGGGCGCTGGACTATGGGGTTTGTTTTCGATTAAAGCTTCACGACCTCAATGTCGGTTTTGTGGAAATCAGGGTCAAGTGTAAGTACAGCATCTTGCTCTACTTTCGCAAGGGCGTAAGCAAAACAGTCACCGAGGTTGAGTGGATAGTCTAATCGTGCTTTAGCGGCGAGTTGTGCTTGTTGTATCGAAGGGGCGACAAAGCGGATACTAGACTCCAAGATTTCTTTTCTTATGTTTTCAAAGCACTGGGGCTGACGATCCTCTAGTAAGATCAAGGTTTCGGCAAGGTTTACGGTGCTCATGCGCAGATCGGCGGCGTTGGCCTCCATGATCTCCGCTACCTTGGAGCCACGGGCTTCGTTAAAAAACATAGCGAGCAATGCTGATGTATCGATAACCACTTAATCCTTTTGCCACAAAGAATCTTCGTTGGGAAACCTTGGATGGGAGCGTGGCGCCGTTTTTAACCCCATTCCTAGCCAGCAACGAAATCCAGTTTTCTTTTTTTGACCTTCAAGCCGCTGCACCATTTCACGCACCGCAACACGAATGGCCTCAGATTTGGTGGGTATACCTTTCAAATGCATGAATCTCTTTAAATCCTTTAGGAATGCTTTCGTGATCTGTAAATTTAACTGAGACATACATTACTAATTATGTATCATATACATAACAATGTCAAAAGGTGCCTGAAGGCTAGAAGGTATAAAAGCCCTTTTTAAATCTGCCATAAATAGGCCAGGTTAAATTTGCCAATAGTGGCTGGCGGGTACCGTCCCGGGGATGGGTAGGCTTTCTGAGAACGCCTGGGGGACTGTCATGTCACAGAAGAGTCGTTGATTGCTCTTGGCAATAGCATGGCCGATGATGCTTTGCTGCTTGGAGAAGGTTTTCAGCGACCGGAGAAGATCCAAAAGCCCGATTTCCAGCTCAAATGTTTGAACGCTTTCGCCCAGCTCCCCATGGTGTACGAGTTCGGTATCAGGGCATATTAAACGAAGCATCGTGGTAGCCGGATCAAAGTGGGTCACCTCAACATCATGGATGCACAAGCCACGTTCCATGTTCTGCTCCAAGGCGTGCTCTGTTTCAGACGATTGAATGCTTGGAGTCCAAACGCCAATTGTTGGAGGACAGGCAAAAGACTCCCTTCTGCAATGGCCTGTGGATTTCACATTTAGCTGTTCGGCGATATGGATGTTGCACGTAAGGCCCCTGGGGCGTCCCTCATCAAAGAGGACCATCGCTCTTCTGGGAGAGCCTTCATGGTCGGTGGGAAAATTATCCCCCGTCGCCAAGTCAACAATCGAAAATGAAAGGGGGATAGGAAACTGATAGTCTGTGAGGAAGGAAAGATTATGCAGCACGAGATCCCCTTCAAACGCACGTATAAAAGGCAACATGATTTTAGATAAAGCAGTAGGCATCCACAGCACAGGAAGGTGAGCACAGGGGACTGGCCATTTCGTGTTTTTAAGTGAACGACGGATCTGTGACTCGATAGGATTATTATCAAGCGCTTCGAAAAATGAGTTGATAGATGTTCTGGAAATTCTTGCGTGGAAGGGCTGTTCTGTTTCTTTCGATTCAACCGCCCAGCGAACGACCATCTGAGCAGTCTGTTCTTGTCCCTTTCCTGTTTGACCCATCGAATTGACCATTTCGAAAGTCTGTATTTTGTCGTCATAACGAAGGCAGGGCTGCAAAATCTTACGCTCGTCACACAAGATTTCTTTGCACCACTGAGAAAGGCGCGAGGCCCTTTTTTCTGCCGTTAGCGTTTGGTCCGCCTTGGGTTTTTCGGTGCTTTCAGGCATAAACGTTTCTTGGGTGCATCCGTCCGCTTCTTCTCCAAGCAGTTTCAGGATCGCTTGCGTAGTCATTTCAGTTGTCTTTAGAAATCGGCTTGCACGTCCGTTATCGAGTCGCAGTCCCACGCCCGAGTGGCCGTGAAACCGCGTATCTTCTGATTTGCCGGAAAACTGAATCAGTGATTGGGTTGTAGTCTCGCAGTAAATTTCACAGGAGCCAAACCCCTTATGCCTCGCAGAGGCAAAAATGCGGTCGAGATCGAGTCGTTCGAGCATTCGTGGGTTAAGTCAGTTGGAGTTTCTAAGAATCGGACGTTACAATAATAACATGACAGCTAATTTACGGCGAGTCCATGCCGGTGCTTTTATTGCGGGGGCCTTCTTATTGGGCTGTAGCCACGTTTCGCCTCTTACGAAAGAGCCCCTGGTCGACAAGAATGCCGAAAGAATTGCGGTGCTCGAACAGCAAGTACAAGATCAGGAAGCGGCGCTTCAAAAACTGACGGGTGCGATTGATGTATTCGAAGCGCGGCTTAACGAGGGGCCCAAGGTGGACCGAGCGAGCGGGGTTCGTCCGGAGGATCGCGCAACCAAAAAGAAAGTTCCCAAGCGTCTTTTGCTGTTGCCAGCGGTGGCCCCCGATCCGGAGGGTGAAGATTCGACGGTTGCCAACTCGCTTCATGAATCAATGCATTGGTA
This sequence comes from Deltaproteobacteria bacterium, assembly GCA_016207775.1. Lineage (GTDB taxonomy): Bacteria > Bdellovibrionota > FAC87 > UBA2466 > UBA2466 > JACQOU01. Next base: position 17,740 of record JACQOU010000071.1, on the reverse strand, counting down.
CTTGGAAGGGCTTGATTTAATCGCGAAGAACCAGCCAGAAGATGCTTTGAAAGCTTTTTCCGAGTTTTTACGGGTGGACCCAGAACACGTTTATGCCGATAGGGCGCAGTACTGGCTTGCAAGGGCGCATTACCTGAATCGGGATTTTGTTGCCACCATTACCAATACGAATCTTTTTGAAAGTCGTTATGCGGATAGTATGCAGCTTTCAAGAACACTTTTGCTCCGTGCTCAGGCTTTCATTGAATCGGGGCAGGTGAACGAAGGCCGTGCCTTATTGCGTAATATAGTTTCGCGCTTTCCGAGTGATCCTGTAGCGCAAGAGGCATTGGGTCAGTTGGCTTCTGCCGGCTCAAAAAATTCCAACGCAGGGCAAATACACCGTGTCGAATAAGACAATTCTCTTTCTGATTTGTGCACTTCTGCAGCTGAGTGCGCAAGGGCGAAAACTCTTCCGACATCAATTAGACCCTAATAGGGCAGAAGAAATATTGGGTGCGCTTGCCGCCAAGCCACGATTGTTACCGGAACAATGGAAGAAAGTGCTTGGGCATCATGCCCTTGAAACGTATACCGTGGTGCCCGGCGATACGCTTTGGGGTATTTCCCGAAAGCTTTTTAAGAATGCCTGGTATTGGAATAAAGTTTGGCATGTGAATCAGTACCTCGCTAACCCACATGAGTTGGAGATTGGTCAGATACTTGCCTTTTACCGAGAGGGTGAAGTGGACAGCGGCCCCACGGTGCATATTCCTGTCATCAAACTCACGCCTTCTCAAAAGGGCGCTCTGAATGACTTGGATAAGGATAGCTTTATAAATGTTGATATAAAAGATCGCTTCCGAAGCAGCATCTTTGTGTTAGATCCCGATGTTCCGGTCTATGGTGAAATTTCAGGTTCCTATTCGCCAAAAGAAGGCCTCACTCAAACGGACAGCGTTTTTGTCAATTTAAAGAACCTTGAAAACCCTATGGCAGGGGATGCGTTCAGTGTTGTGCATGTTGAAAGAGAATTGCGGGATAGCACTCAGACCGGCTCTCCTATCTTGGGTACGATTGTAAAACTAGTGGGGGAGCTCAAGCTGATTTCGTTCGAAGAAAGGCTCGCGAAGGCGGAACTGACGAGCGTATTTGGAGTTGTTCGTCGGAATGATCTTTTGGTGCCCATTCAGAAGCCCATTCAATGGCTCACCACTTTGAATCCGCCAGACGAATTGCAGGGAATTATAGTGGAAGGTGAACAGCCAGAGTATTTATGTTTTAGCGAAGGGAACCTTGTTCTTGTTAACAAAGGCCGGGCTGCGGGCATGAAAGAGGGCTACCTGTTCCGCGTCTGGAAAGACAAAGATCCTCTGCTTTCAAGTGAAAAGGCGGTTGAGCCAGGCTTCAAAGGCGAGTTGCAGATCATCCACGTGAGTCAGCTCGCGAGCGTAGCTTACATTTTACATAACAGCGACCCATTACGTGTGGGCGATGGCGTTGTGCCCTACCAGATTTTCAAAAATCCTCCCCGTTATTTGGGTCGTACACCCGAAACGTTTGAATTAAATTGAATTGAATGAAACTGACCTGTAGCCCAGGACATTGACTTGCGGGAGCCACCCCCTACGCTTGCTCTGTAGCTTGGGAAATCGTAACGATGTTAAGGCCAACAAACTTCTCAAATGGCCGCTCAATAATCCAAAAAAAGTTTTTCAAAAAGGCGTAGCCTCTGAGCTGCTTTCTTGGTAGACGAGCGCGCTTGAGAATCAATCCGTTCCAAATCCAGCCCAAAATTCCCAGAGGATTACCGTAATAGACGATGTTCTTTCCAAAGCCTAAAGCAGCGAGCTTCCGATTAAGCTCCTTTCCGGTATAACGCCTAAAATGGCCAACCGCCCGGTCAATAGGTGAAAACAGCTTAGGATAGTTAGGCACTAGCAAGATGAGAAGTCCCCCCGTCGCTAACAAATCTCGCCAATTTGCGATGGCTCGCTCATCCGAAGCAAGATGTTCGAGGATATTGACAGCAATAATGACATCAAATTTTGATTCAGCGGTTTCCCATCGGGCCATGGCATCCCACTTTCTTATCTCCACTCCTTCCCTATGCTGGAAACGTTGCCTCAAAGTCTCGACAAAATCCTCTGAGATGTCTGTTGCAGTTACATGGCCGTACTTAAGCAACTCTTCGGTCATGCTGCCAATTCCCGAACCGATTTCTAGAAAACGTAAAGGTTGAGCCCCCCTTTCGATTTTACCCAGCGCTTTTTTGATTAGCGGCACGTACAATAGGTTAACGAACTTATCGAGGGCAAACAAAGTTTGATAAAGACCATCCTTATAAGGTTCACAATCCCAGATTCCAAAACGTAAAATATGGAAAACAGCAGCCAAGCCGTCCCATAACCCGATTTTTTTCCCTTGGGTGTAAGAACGCCCCTCATAGCTGATCGGGACTTCGTAAATACGAAGACCAGCCTTTGCAAGTCGGGAAGTCAGTTCGGGCTCAATACCAAAGCGATTAGAAGTTAGCCTAAGATTTCGGCCCACCTCTCCTCTGAGAGCCTTGAACCCTGTTTCCATGTCAGTGAGATTGAGATTGTTAAATAGATTACTTAAGAAAGTGACCCATCTGTTCATCAGGGCATGCCAAAAATACAAAACCCGACGATAATGCCCCGTAAAGCGACTTCCGAAAACCGCATCGGCTGTACCGTCCGCTATAGGAGTGACCAAAGAGGGATAATCCTGCGGTGAATATTCCAAATCGGCATCCTGAATGAGGATGATATCTCCAGTCGATTGGCCAATGCCCTCGCGAACAGCAGCGCCCTTGCCTTCATTTTTATTCTTGGAAATAAAATGGACCTGCGCTCTTAGTCCACATTGAAAAACAAAGTCCTGTTGAAGAAGCTGAGCGATCCTTTCCCGGGTTCCGTCTGTGGAACCATCGTCGACCATAACTATTTCAACCTGCTTGATTCCCTTGCAGCGATCAATCGGAGCCTGCTTTAATCGCTCGTAAAAGGCCGCGATCCAGGGTCGCTCATCATAAACAGGAACAATAACCGATAGCTTCATACCTGGGCAGGATTGTGCACCAAAAGAACTGGAAAATCGACCCATTTTCTTCCTCAGTGCTTCTCCATCCGTGGAACCCACTGCCTTTTGATTCCACCGCTTTATGGAGGTCTTTTAATTGGTTGATGTGATAGCTTGGTTTTGGTAGCTGTTGGTTAATGAAGCTTCTGCTTTCGGTGCAAGCTATACTTACGGGCGTTATTTTGGTTTTGTGCTTCCAAGGAAAGGGTAGCCATGCTGTTTTTTGGGCGGTTGTGCTTTTGTTTCCTTCGCTTGGTATCCTCTTATCAAAGAAGGTTCGAGAGGCTGTCCGGTTGCTGTTTCAAAAGAAATTTTCTGACCTGAATGGCTTCTCCCAGCAACGGGGCACTATTCCATGGGGAGGTTTGGTTCTGTTTGGGGTTTTGCCTTCTCTTTTTCTTGTCCTTCTGAACGGCGGAACGCAATCCTCGCAGGATAACCTTCCGACCCTCATGTCTGCGTCTAGCCTGCTTCTTGAGGGCAATGCCGAAATTTCAGAATACGTTTTCAGTTCACAGGACCGTAAATATGCCTGTTCCGCGAAGGTTCCATTACCCTATTTTGCTCGTTGCACTGCTAAAGGGGTGTACTCGGCCTACCCGGCGGGGATGTTGGTTTTCTCTTTTCCGATGGCTGCCCTGTCTTGGCTGCTGGGAGGAAGAATCGATCAGCCGGCAGGCACCCGCTTGGAGAAGTGGACGGCTAGCTGGGTGGCTGCCTTGTCTGCGGGGATGTTTTTATTTATTGCGCTCCACCTGTCTAGTGGCAGAGCCGCTATTTTAGCTACTCTCTTTTTAAGTGCAGCTTCCGTGTTGCTTTCGACAGTAGGTCAGGGATTATGGACTCAAGGCGGAGTCATTTTTTGGTTGATGTTGTTTTTGGCAGTTGAGTTTCATTGGGAAGGAAAGCCATCTTTTACAGGTTCTATGTTCCAGGGTTTGTGCCTGAGCTTAATGTTTGCCACCCGGCTGAACTCGGCATGTATTATAGCGCCACTAATGATTTGGGTGTTGGCTCGCTCGGTTCAACGAGCCCTAATCGTTGGCCTAGTGGCAGCCTCTTGCTACGTGCCGTGGGCGCTGTTTTACTTCTCAACCTATGGAACCTTATTTGGCCCGCAAATCAGTTTTTCGTCGCCCGACTTTTGGAGCCACAGATATTTGGAAACCTTTGCGGCCTTGCTTTTTTCACCGGGCAGGGGAATTTTCGTTTTCCAGCCGTGGCTGTTGTTAGGCATTTTCGCTTATTTTTTCAGTCGCAGCGTAGCCACCAAAGCAGCGTGGACCGCACCGAAAGGGTGGCAGGTTGCTTTCTTGTTTTCGTGCGCGTTATCTTTGTTCTTGATTTCCGGATGGAAAACTTGGGAAGGTGGTTACTGTTACGGGTCTCGGCTTTTGGCTGAAATTGTCCCATTAGCCGGTCTGTTAGTCGTAAGGGCACTGGATGTTGCCTTAAGAGAACGAAAAAGGGTGGTGTGGGCGACTGTAGTGGTTGGCTTTGCGATTCATATGAATGGCGTTTATTTTCTGGGAGGCTTTTGGCAGAACAATCCGCAAAGACAGTATGTGGATTTCCTGGAACGCGCCTGGGATTGGTCGGATCCGCCATTTTTGTATCCGCTCCCCAGAAAGATTCGAGCCGTATTTGTGCCAGGTCTCAAAGGCTCTCCGAAAATCGATGCGGATATTTCCCGGTGATTCTCCTGCTTGGCACAGTCACTGTCTTTCTTACCCGTTATTTGGGTCGTACACTCGAAACGTTTGAATTGAATTAAACTGACCTGCGTTTTCCTAACGCTACCCTCTGATCATTGACGCGAGAAAACTATTCGTTTGATGTATGTGCATGCGAGTGGACTTGAAACGCCGGCTGATAGAAGTAGGGAGAAGATTTTCTCAGTTTGAGTCTAGTCACGAGGGTGAATCTTGGGCGGATAAGATTATCAGCTGGTGCAAAGGGCATGACTGCCTGATTTTACCTTTTGAGCAATGTCCCAATATCTATTTGAAAGAGATTGGAAGTGTTCCCGATCTGTTGTTTCTAAAGGGCGAGGTCGATACGCTCGGGGAGCCTTGTCTAGCGCTTGTGGGGACGCGACGTCCCTCAAACTATGGTAAGAGAGCAGCCATCCATTTTTCTCGGGCTCTTTCAGCAAGAGGATTTTGTATTGTGAGTGGACTTGCTCGGGGCATCGATAGTCTTGCGCATCAGGGAGTCATCGATGTGGGAGGTCATACCGTGGCGGTTTTAGGGCACGGTCTGGATAGAATTTATCCCGGCGAAAATTTGGCCCTCGCACACGAGATCGTCCGAAAGGGTGGCTGCCTGGTCAGTGAATACCCCCCCGGTGTTCCTCCATTGAAGAATCATTTTCCAGCGAGAAACAGAATCATTTCCGGTTTGAGCTTGGGAACGGTGATTGTGGAGGCCGCAGCACGGAGTGGTTCTTTGATTACCGCTCGCTGTGCTCTGGAGCAAAACCGAGAAATATTTGCTGTTCCCGCTCATTATGATGACCTTGGTTTTTATGGTTGCCATCGACTCCTGCAGGAAGGGGCAAAACTGATTACTTCGGTAGAAGAAATTCTGGAGGAGTTGCCACCTCAAGCCAGTTTTCCGATTTTTGAGCAATCAACAAAAGAAACAGCCGCTGAGGAAGCTGGGTTAAAAGAAATCCTTGGAGTTTTTGCGGCACAGGAAGGAGTGATCTCTTTGGATGAATTATATTCGAAGTATCCATCAAATTTTTCTGACCTTCTTGACTGCCTTGAGGTAGGTATTCAAAAAGGCCTAATCTATGAAATCAGTCCACAGCATTTTGCTTGGATTGGTAAAACAGGAGATCGCACGGTTGTGTCCCAGGCTTAGGATATGGCTTTATGCTCGATTGCATCTCATGACTTGCCAAATAGCTAACTTTTTAGAAAAATGTAACTAAGCTCACTTCTTTAACGGCATACAACCCATTGCGAGACAAGACTTTAAACATTTTAGGGTATCTGTCTCAGTCACTTTTGCGGGACAAAGATCTTGTTTACGATGCTCAGGAAATTTGGGAGGAGCTGACTTGCTTGGGGTTTTCAGACGATGAGATTGAAACGGCATTGGTTCATATTGAAAAAATATCTTTGGAGGTGCCAGGAACGTATTGGAGTGAGTGCTACCCAACTTACCGGAGCTACAGTCCTGAGGAGATGACAAGAATCAGTCCAAAGGTGCGCGGATTTTTGTGGGGCCTTAAAGCAAAAGGTGTTATTGACCACGCACTAGAAGATGAGATAGTGCAGAAGGCAATGAACATGGATGAGGAGCCCAGTCTGCGGGAAATAAAAACGGTTGCAGCCCTGACAGTTTTCGGTTATGAGCACAAACTCCAGCTTGCTAAAGAAATCAGACGGTTCACGGGTTCCTTTGTGAACTGAGAACCTAAAATATTCATTTTAGGTGAAAGGCTCAAGGACCAATAGAATGACTGAAAAAGCAAAGGCGAAAAGAGCATCCGGCCATAAACTTGTTGTTGTTGAATCACCCGCTAAAGCAAAGACGATTAAGAAGTATTTGGGCAGAGAGTTTGAAGTCAAAGCTTCGGTAGGTCACATTAAAGATCTCCCTAAGAGTTCACTGGGTGTGGATGTTGATAAGAATTTCAAACCGACTTATGAGCTCATTAAGGGCAAGAAAAAAGTTGTAGATGAAATTACAAAGGCAGCCAAGAAGGCGAGCTCAGTGTATTTGGCGCCTGACCCTGATCGGGAAGGGGAAGCCATTGCCTGGCATGTGGCTGAAGAAATAGGCATTTCCAAAGAGCGCATTCACCGGGTACTTTTTAATGAAATCACGAAACAATCCGTGCTTAAAGCAATTGAAAATCCGGAGCCGCTTAACCGGGAGAAATACGAGTCTCAGCAGGCAAGAAGAATTTTAGACAGGCTTGTTGGTTATCAGATTTCACCCATACTGTGGCGAAAAGTGAGAAGAGGACTTTCCGCCGGCAGGGTTCAATCGGTAGCCGTTCGCATGATTGTGGAAAGGGAACGAGAGGTAACTGCCTTTGTGCCCAAGGCCTACTGGACGGTTGTTGCCTCTTTGACGACAGATGACGTGCAGGAAGAGTTTCAGGCCAGGCTCGTTCGGATTGGCGATAAGAAAATTGATCGCACTGATCTCGATGATGAACACGTGGCCGCAGAGGCGGTGTCTGAAAGTGAAAAAGCCCAGTGGAATGTGATTTCAGTTCAACAGAAGCAGCGCAGGCGTAATCCGGATCCTCCCTTTATCACTTCGACGATGCAGCAGGAAGGATCCCGCAAGCTATTCTTTAGCGCAAAAAAAACAATGCGTGTCGCTCAACAACTTTACGAAGGTATTGAACTGGGTGACGAGGGGGCGCAAGGGTTGATTACCTATATGCGAACGGACTCCGTCCGCATATCACCAGAGTCCATTACTCAGGCGCGAGCGGTCATTGAAAAGACTTTCGGAAAAGCATACGTGCCGAATCAGCCTATCGAATATAAAAACAAAAAAAATGCCCAAGATGCTCATGAAGCGATAAGGCCTACTTCTCTTGAATACAGTCCGGAACGAGTTAAGTCCTTTTTGGATGAAGAGCAGTTCAAGCTCTACGAAATGATTTGGAAACGTTTTTTGGCCTGCCAAATGGAACAAGCCGTGTTTGACCAGACGGTTGTTGATATGGATGCAAAGGTGGCCACTGGGAATGTCTATGGTTATCGTGCGACCGGGTCAGTGCCTCGTTTTGCAGGTTTTCTTGCGCTTTGGCAAATCGATAACGAAAAAGATGACACGCAAACCGAACAGCTTCCCGATATTCGGGAGAGCAGCCGGCTGGCTTGCAAGAAGGTCGCTTCTGAAAAACATATGACGCAGCCGCCCCCGCGTTTTTCGGAAAGTTCGCTCATTAAAGAGCTGGAAGAGAAAGGGATCGGCCGGCCATCCACCTATGCCACGATTCTCTCCACAATCCAGGACCGAAAATACGCTGAGAAAAAGGAAAACCGTTTCTACCCGACTGATCTTGGGGTGCTCGTGACTGAGTTGCTCGTAGAAAATTTCTCAAATATTGTCGACGAGCAGTTTACGGCAACGATGGAGGATCAGCTCGACCAGATCGAGGAAGGGAAAGCAGACTGGATCAAAACCCTTCGTAATTTCTATGCGCCTTTTAAGGAAACGCTCAAGCTTGCCAACACCCAGATGCGTAATGTGAAACAGGAGGAGACGCCAACCAACCTCCAATGTCCAAAGTGTGAGAAAAGCCTTGTGATTAAATGGGGAAAAAATGGCAAGTTTGCTGCCTGTCAGGGCTACCCGGAATGCCGCTTTACGAGTGAGTTTGTGCAAGAGGGTGACACCGTTAAGTTAGTGGAACATCCAACGACGGATGAGAAGTGCACCAATTGCGGTGCGCCCATGATAGTGCGCATGGGCCGTTTCGGTCGATTCCTTGCTTGCTCCGAATATCCAAAATGCAAGACAACTAAGACGATTACCACAGGCATTCAATGTCCGGAATGTAAGCAGGGTGAGCTTTCGGAAAAACGAACCCGCTTTGGAAAACTCTTTTATAGTTGTTCCCGTTACCCAAGTTGCAAGTATGCCCTGTGGAATAAGCCCGTAAAAACGGCATGTCCCATGTGCAGCCATCCGTTTATTGTCGAATATCGCTCCAAAAAAGAGGGCGGCTCCTTAAGGTGTCCTAATAAAGAATGCACCTACCAAGAAAAAATCCCTGACGTGCTTCCATCCACCGGCACCTAATTCTGAAAAGGTACATAGAAATAAGGCCTCCGCCCCGTGAGCTTTGCTCACGGGGCCCCTCCTGAAAAGGAAGGATGTACCTTTTCAGAGTCTTGCCTTTCGTAGTTAAAAGCTTAAGATCAGGGCATGAAACACGTCATTTTGTTCCTGTGTGCTCTTTCATTTTCTGTCTTTGCCATCGAAGGGTTTTATCTGGGAGTTGAGGGTGGTTATGTTGGGCCTCTTGGCAAAGCCAAGGACACTTATAACAGTGCCCTTGGTTTTGGTGCGGATATTGGCGTTAAAGCGAGTCCCATTATTGATCTCACATTGCTTTTTCAAACAAGTTCGCACGCAGGAGGGGGCGGTTTGAATTGTTATATGACCGGTGTGTCAGCGGATTTCACCCTCGGTAGGTTGAATGATTTTGAATTTGCCTTAGGTGGGGGGCCGGCGCTCTATCTTTTGCGACCGTCGGGCGAAGGTGAGAACCGTTTCGGGATTCATTTTGGCGGCCATGCAGACGTACTGATCGATGAGCGCGTTCATGTTGGCTTGGGCCTTCGTTATCACGCCCCTTTTTCTGCTGCGACAATGGACAGTTTCTGGACGATCATGGCACGGGTCGGCTACCAGTTTGGGAGCACTTTTTAATGGAGCTTCCTTTGCACCCAACTGCTTATCCCCTTTACTCCCCTTGGGTCTTCAAGCGCGCTGGAAATCTCTTGGTGTCTCTAATTTCATCGCGCGCGAAAGCGGGCAATGTCTTCTCGACGCCTTTGTCCCTTGCTTCTGCACAGCTCCAAAACCTTCGTTTGGCAGAAAGATTTTGCAATTTTCGATTTTGGATGGCCCAAACGAACCCAAGGGGAGTAAAGGGGATAAGCAGTTGTACCCAGTATAGGAAGGAGCCGAGATGGCTTTATCGGAGCTGGTAGTTAAGCATGAAGGCCAAATTATTATTGCGACCATCCATCGTCCTGAAAAATTGAATGCTCTTAATAAGGAAGTTTTCGATCACCTTCGGCGACTGCTCGATGTCCTTGAAACGGACAAGACTGCTAGGGTCCTTATTTTTACTGGGACGGGGGAGAAGGCATTTTGCATTGGCGGTGATTTGAAAGAGCGCCAGAGCATGAATGAGAAAGATATTCTGGTTCGTCTTGAAAGTATTCGAACCCTTTTTCGAAGGATTGAGAATCTCCACGTTCCAGTGATTGCGGCCATCAATGGGATTGCTCTCGGAACGGGCCTGGAACTGGCCCTGACGTGTGATTTGCGAGTAGCTTCTTCCAATGCAAATCTGGGTTTTCTGGAAGGCGAGCTCGCAATTATTCCGGGCAGCGGTGGTACGCAACGTCTTGCACGTCTCATAGGAATGGCAAAAGCCTTGGAGCTCATTCTTTTGGCGAAACGGTTAACTGCTCAAGAAGCGCTGGGCTACGGAGTGATTCACCAAATGGTGGAAGAACGGCACGCGATGGTCCAGGCAATGGAATGGGCGAAACGGTTCTTGGAACTAGGTCCAATATCGTTGGCGCAGGCCAAAAAGGCATTACGTGAGGGAATAGGCAGATCTTTAGAAGAAGGTCTAAACATTGAGGCAGATGCTTACAAAACCTGCCTGTATTCAACAGATAGAACGGAAGGGAACAAAGCCTTTATTGAAAAACGGAAGCCTCAGTACAAGCGAGAGTAATCCCTATTAACAAAGTTCCCAGTACAGGTCGAGGCACGTATGGGTCGCTTCCTTTCCAGTAAGGAAACCCGCCTTCACTTTGTCGCCGATTTTGATCGGTTTTCGGTTGATCAGATAGCTCTTAATGATGGAACATACGCCGTCCACCTTCACATCAATTTGATAGTAAGGACATTCAATCTCGAGTCCGGTTCCACCCCGCTCAACATAAGTGTAGGTGTAAATGGTGCCACGCGGGTTTTTAACTTCTTCCCACACCATAGGTTGGTGGCAATCGGGGCAATCTCTTCGAGGTGGAATCCACAATTCGCCTTTTCCCTTGTAAATGGGGCATTTTGCGTTCGAACACTTTGTGCCAAGCAATCGCCCTTCGGTGAGTCCTTTAAAGTAAGGGGTTAGCTCACCGTAGGTGTGATAATGCGTCCCTTCTTCCGCAAAGCGCGGAAAATGCAAAATCCATGCGTTGCCTTCTTCAGAAATTTTTGAAGGTTTTCCGACTAATCTTACGCGCTCATTCATTTTGTTAACCCTCCTACCAGGCCTTTTCGAGTACTGAGCAGGTAACATGGCTGCCTACTCCCGCATGGGAAATGGCAAGGCCTCTTTTTGGATTTTTTACTTGGAGATTTTCCCAATCCTTGGGTTTAGTTTTTCCGAATCGTTGCCACAGTTTCGGATCGCCATGGAACTTCTCGTATTTGCCCTGAAGTTGCCAAAACACTTCATCACACTGGAAAATTCCCGTGGCTCCCACTGCGTGCATGGTTCCAAGCAGGCCACCGGATAGATTGGCTGGGCACTTACCGGGTTTTCTTGTGTGGGGATTGATCAGATAGCAATCGCCCGAGGTAACGTACTCCTGCTCCTTGCCGTAGAGGGAAAGTCCAACATCGCCATAAGTCTGCAGGTCAGAAATGGTGAATGCATCATGTGTTTCTACGAGGTCGAGATCTTCAATAGGGTTTTTGATACCGGCCATGTGATAGACCATATAGGCGGCAAATCGGGTTGCTCCGAAGCTTTCAAACCCAGGCCACCGGCCGTCTTGCTGTTCCATTTCTTTGTAAAGACTCTCGTATTGTTGTTCGCTCTCGTTGGGTAACAGCAGAATACGCATGGGACGCCGGTCACCGGTTCGTAACGTATGGGAACCGCCTGCAATGTACAGGCGCACTGGCTTATCCGTTAACTGGAAGGCGAGTTCTTCGGAGCAAAGAAGTGCGCAGGATGAGCCGACGCTCATTGCGCAGCACTCTAGAAAACGTAGCGGATCGGAGACGATGTCGCCTTTAAGAACTTCTTCGATCGTATGCCTTCCAGGTTGTTGCGCATAGGGTGAATTGCAAGCATAGCCTCGGTTTTTGACTGCAATCTCCGCACGGACACGTTCATCCACCTTGTACATTTCCTGAAAACGGCGCGCCATCGGAGCGTAGTAGCTGGCATAATTGCGCGCGAGGCGTGTTTCAAAATCCTTGCACGCAGCAGAAGCAATATAGTAGTTGCCTGTCCATGTTTTGACTTCGTCCATCCGCTCCCAGCCCAGAACGAGTGCACAATCCGCCATGCCGCTGGCAACTGTAGTTGCACCCATGAGCATCGTTGAGCCACCCGTTGCCCCACCCGTTTTCACCCCAACATTAGGAAGCAGATCAAGTCCCAGATAATCGTGCACCTTCGCTTCGCACAGCAGCTGATCCTGAAAGTGATCTGCAAACTCGCCATAGCAAACGAAATTGATCAGGCCTTTGACATCCAGCGGATCTCGCTTGAGATCATTTTCTTCCAGCATCATTCTGAAGGCCATCATACAGAGCTCTTCGAGCTTTTTTTCAGGATAACGCTTGCGAAAATCCGAAGTGCCGGCCGCTACCAGATACACAGGTCGCGTCCACTTGGGTACTCTCAAATTGCCTGGTGCAAACTTGATCATGGTTGCCCTCCTGATTCAAAAAGGAAGCTTTTTTATAGTCCCTGCACCAGACAAATGGCAAGTTGGACTCATTTGTTCACTGCTTTAGCCAGGTACAATGACTACCCACAACGAAGCCAGCGCCAAAAAACATCCGTCGCCATCTAAACCACGAGTTGATTTTTCTAACCGATAACCGAACCTTGATAAAGTTTTCTTAAGAATTCATGAATGGGCAATACCCAAGTGTCCCCCATCTTCAATTCCCGCTTTCCCAAATAAACCACATACGATTTAAACACTTTTTTTCTTTGGCCAAGCGCTCTGATGCCCTTAAGAAAATCGTCTCTGAATTGATCGGCTGCTTTGACTTCGATAGCAACCAGTTGTTCTCCATACCACCAGAGAAAATCAATTTCAGTTTTTGATGGCGTAGCCCAGTATCCAATCGATCCGCGTACTTTTTCATAATGCATATACGCCATCAGTTCTTGGTAGAGCCAATGCTCCAATAGAATTCCCCGAATATTCGCTGGTAAAGGTTGCGCAAAGCCACTATGGGCGGCGTGCAACACACCCGTGTCAAACCAATAGAATTTTGGAAGAGCCACTTCTTTAATCTTGGCACGTGGTCGATAAGCCGGCAGCCAGTTGGCAACTAATGTGTCTTCCAAAATCTCAAAATATCCTCGAACCGTCTCACGATTAATTCCCGCATCGCGTGAAACACCCGAAACATTTGTTGTTTGCCCTGCAGTTAAAGTGGCAATCTCAATAAAACGCGCAAAAGAACCAATGTCCTTAACCAAGGCTTCCGCTTTTATTTCCTCCTGAAGATAGGTATCCACATATGCCTTCAGAAACTCCTGGCGCTCGCTATCACTTTTGCAACTGATGCTAGCTGGTAACTGCCCAAAATAAAGGCTTTGCTCAATCGGTATTGAATAATGTGTTTCATGGCTGGTCAGAGGGAAAAGAGCTCGTCGAACAGCACGCCCCGCAAGTAAATTGGCGGATCCTCGCTTAAGCTTTCTTGCAGACGAACCGGTTAGAACGAATCTTGAGTATCCTTCGTTTTCAATGAGTGCATGCACCTCATCCAAGAGCGCCGGTACCTTTTGTATCTCATCGATGACTACCCAACGAGATTTCGGTTGGGCCATCACTTCAGCCCTGATTAGGCTCGGAGACTTTTGAAAGCGCAGCGATTCAGATGTGAGCAGAAGATCCAATCTGTGGGCATCGGAAAAAATTGTTTTCGTCCATGTGCTTTTGCCTGTTCCCCTAGGACCAAACAGGAAGAAAGCCTTGTTAGGAGGTTGAAGTGATCTTGTATACATCTACACCAATTTTACCGTAAATTTGGTGTCGGTCAATACAGGTAGCATAATGTTTCGCCACAGCCACGCAATGGGGTCATTTAATTTTAAAACGTTGCTGCACCCGCGCTCCCTTCAACTCGGTTTCAGGTGAGCAATTGCTTTGCCATGGCGGGGTTTTGCCGCGGATGCCACATAAAAACGGCAGCTCGGTATTCAGTTCACTCGGAGCGCTGCCCGTGGCGAGATAAATTTCATGAAACCCCATTTCGAAACCTTCACGAGCTATGTGCTCCCCGCGGATGCCTTGCCCCAGATCCACGTCTATATAAAGGGGAGTCGATTTATCGAGTGTATGTGCGCAAGCAAAAAACTCGGAGGGGTGCAAAAAAGTCTTGATGTTCTTGTTATGTTCCGCAGCGGTTGAGTTCCAGTACAGGTGAACGAGGGGATCATTGTCGATTAGCACGCAGTCAAGTCTAGGCAGGGGCTTTGCAACCGTTATAGGAACAAAGCCAGCCATGCTCTTGGGAATGAGTCTCATATGGAGTCTTTGGCAGGATTGCAAAATATGTTTTTCCTCATATCGGCTAGTCACTAAAATGCTTTGGTTTGCTATTTTCAAAGACTCAATGATGTCTATGCCTGTGGCGTGTTCGCCTATAAGCTCGTAGTCAATCAAATAAAGGACATTGGGTGGTGGCTTTGACTTTGTAACCCAGTTGGATAGTTCCTGAGCGGTCGAAAAATGAAATGCCGTTATCCCCTTGTTAAACAATCCCGTTGAGTTAAATCGGCCCTGCCATGTTTGATGGATGCTGGTATCATCGTCCAGAATGACGACGGAGGAATTCGGGAAAAAACTCAGTTCCGATACGAACCACTCCGGTGGCATCGTTTTTGGGAGAGTAATGGTTACCGTGGTCCCTTTGCCCACAATTGAAGAAACCTCAAGTTTCCCGCCCCAGGACTCCACTGCCGCGCGGGCATGGAAAAGCCCAAGGCCTGAGCCGCCTTCTTTGCCATGGGTGACTCCTGCGTTCCCAAGTTTGGACAGAACTTCGGATTCTATCCCCTTACCGTCGTCTTCTACCGTTATACGGACGGATTCGTTGTGCGGTACAATGGAGATTGCGACCGTGCCTCTTTCCGGTATGGCTTCAACGGCATTGTTGATAAGGTTGGAAAGCGCCCTTTTGAGTTCATTAGGCTGAATATTTGCAAAAACTCCGTAGGACAGAGAATTAAACCTGGCATAGATCCCGACATTTATCCGGGATCGGAATTGCATTCTCTTCTCGGTTATCAGCGGATCAATCAGGCTTGAAAGAAGCTGGATAGACGGTGGTTCTTTCATTTGACCCGCGACAACAGGGCTAGTCTGCGATGCTGAAGCCTCCCTGTGCTTATCAATGAGATTGTTGGCGATATCATGAATCCGTGCGATGGCACTTCGGACGATGATACGTTTTTCCTCCGGGGCTTGAGACAGACCGCTCATGACCGAATCCAGTGCGGCAAGCGGGCTACGGATATCGTGCGCGACCTGGGCTGCCATCACAGAAAGCGCTCTGCCCGCTTTCAGCTCCTCTTTTGCCCGTTGCGCTTCGAGATAGTTGCTTATCCCTGCTTGCACAAGGGCAATAAGCCTGTCGTAAATCTTGTCATTTCTTAGTAACTGCGTGGACTTTGGCAAACTTTTTTCCGGTCTTTTGGACCATTCCTCCAGAACCCGAATGACCTGCAGTAACGATTTCCGATAGCTGCTTAGCATTCGTAGCGCCCCGCCAGCCACAAGCAACACCATAATGGCCACGATGAGTAACGAGGGTCCCGAGAGAATGCTTTCCTTCAAAATGTGCTTATTGGACAGGCAACCCGTAATCCTGCCAATTGGAAGACCGTATCGGGAGATTGGCACCATAACGGGAGTCGCGCAATCCTTCAGGTCCCAAGCCTCTGGGTAGAAATGGGTGACCATACCGTCTTTTGAAACCTGGATGAAAGGCAGATTGTCGTTTGCAAGGCTCCTAGAAAGCTCTCCAACCGTAATGCGGTCATTATTAAGAAGTGCTAGCGCGAAGTTGTTCTCCCACAACCGGACGCTTGATTCAAAAGCACCCTGCACGGAGAGCTTACGGTTGGTGAAAACGAAAAACCAAAGCGCGCAGCAACAAAGAATGCCCAACAGAATTATCCATCCGGCGAACAGACGGGATAGTTTGTAAAACGGAGTTTTCATCTTAACTTCAATTTATCAATTTTGGGATAACCCGTTACCAGATCCGAAAAAAGGACATTCCTTATATTTTTGGGATAATAATAAAGGATTTCAAACTGCCCCAGCGGTATAACAAATCCGCTCTCCAGAAGAAGTCGATGTGCCTCCTCGAACAGACTGTTCTTGGAACCCTCGCTTTGTGCGAGTGCTGCTTTCTTAACGGCGCCATCCAGCCCGGGTATATTTCCGGTCGTCATCAGCTTGTCGCCGTATAAGGAAGAAAAATAGTTCTGTGCGTTGACCATATCCCCGTCACTGCCGATTAAAGCGAGGAGCTCCTTTTGAGGCGAGTAAGCCGCTTCGATGAGTTTATTTATCGAAGACGGCTGATAAAGAATCTTCACCGGAAACAAGCCATCATATTTTTCAAAAAAGTGTTTCGCAGGTCCATCGACCTCGGGAAAGATGCTGTAGTAAATCAGTTTTTGCTTCTGCTTGCCTTCAAAATTACAATTGATTCCCCATTTTTTTCTTATTTCCGAAAATTCAACATGAGTGCCCATTATGCCGAGTGGAAGAAAACCGGGTGTCGGTTTTAGATTGAGACTTAGTGATACAGAAAATTTTTCATGGGGGAAGCATGCAGCTATTTGTTGCCGCAATTTGGTGTCCTTGACTTTAACCAATATGAAGTACGTTTTAAAAATCGGTGGACTTATCGTCTGATACTCATCTTTTATGGTATCTGGGATGGGGACATAATAAATATGGTTCCAGTCCAGAATTTTCTTTTTAATTCCATCTTCGTGTGAGTCGACCTTCACGAATTCCAGCCTTTTGAAATCACCCTGTACAAGACCCGGAGTCTCCTCCAGCAATAACCGATCCTTCGTGTACTCCATTATTTGGTATGGACCCAAGCCCACAGGAATTCTACTGTTCTTTGAGCCCCGTTTCAGTATCGTTGATTCGGTGGTAGTTAACTTATCAAAGTATGCAGTATCAGATTGAGCAAGCTTTGCTTCGATACATCGACCTTGAACGATAAGAGATTCTAATTCTTGCAAGTTACTCTTATTCTGATGTGTTTCTCTTAAGGAAGACTCAAGGTCTTTGGCGTTTATTTCAGTGCCGTCGCTGAATCTGACTCGATTTTTTAAACAGAGCCTGAAGCTCTTAAAACTGACGTCGTGCACTCGTGTCTCGATAAGGTCTAGAAAATGGCTGGTAAGTGACTGGTTCTCGCTTCTCTCAAACAAAGGAAAATAAAGATGCAAGTAAATCAACTGATAGACATTGATGTCATTCCATCGGGGGTCTATTTTATCTGGCAAGGCACCCAGCCCCACCGAATACGTCCGGGGCGCTCTGTGGCATCCGGCAAGTAAAACGACGAAGAATAGCACTAACAGCGCACGCATTTCGCCCCCTCGTTATTGGCATTGGCAAAAAGATATCTGCAAACATCACACCGGTCAGAAAAAGAGAGCGATTTCTCGGTCGGCTGCAAAAAGTCAGAAAACTTGCAGGTCTTGAAATCCTGGTACATGGGAAGGTTAACTATTTTTTCGTAATCGGATGCAAACAGAGAGTGAGAAGGTGCATCGAAAACCAATGGCCCGCAACAAAAGGTAAATCCGCGGTGAGGAAAATAGACGATTTTCTCAGGCTTTCGCTCGAGCGAAGGACAGGTTCCGGACAGGCATTCATAGTCTTTAAGATTGTCGGCCTTGCACGGTATATTC